>DMZT01000267.1 GCA_003484865.1 Stenotrophomonas sp. | reverse complement strand
TCCGATCTATTCCAGCCATTTGCCGAGGAAGGTGTTCATCCGCATGCGGTGGCTGATCAGCTGGGCCGGAGGCGGGTACATGCCCATCACGTCCTGCCAGCGGCGACCGACGTAGCAATGCGTCGTCTCGGCCTGGCGGGCGTCACGGTACAGGCGCACATAGGCCGAAGGATCCGGCTGCCCGGTGACCGGGTCGGCGAAGTCGTAGGTCAGGCGCAGCTCGACCGTATAGCGGTGGCACTCGATCACGTCCAGGCGCACATCCAGCCCATCACCGATCGATGAGACGTAGCTGCCAGGGACGAGCTCGGCCGGTGCGAACAGGCGCACGAGGTGCTGGTAGTTCTCGGCGTACAGGCCCATCAGCCAGCTCAGGCGGCTGAGCCGGGGAATGCGTTCGATACGGGGCGATGCCTGGGCCATGGGTCGATCCTACACGTTGATCTCCCAACGTGGGGGCGGCAGCCGCCCGGCCAAAGGGGCGGCCCACCACCGGTTCACACCGGTCAATACATCTCGCGCTGCAGCCCCAGCGTGCCCAGCACCTTGCTGGAGATCTCCTCGATCGAGGTGTGGGTGGTGCTCAACGTCGGGATCCGCTCCATCCGGAACATCGTCTCGGCGGCGGCGACCTCGCGGCGGCAGGTCTCCAGATTGGCATAGCGCGAGTTCGGGCGGCGCTCCTGGCGGATCTGCTGCAGGCGGTCCGGGTCGATGGTCAGCCCAAACAGCTTCTTGCGGTACGGGCGCAGGCGCGGTGGCAGGCGGTCCTGCTCCAGGTCTTCATCGGTGAGCGGGTAATTGGCCGCGCGGACCCCGTAATGCAGGGCCAGATAGATGCAGGTGGGGGTCTTGCCGGCCCGCGACACCGCCACCAGGATCACGTCGGCGTCGTCGTAGTTGATGGCAATGCCGTCATCGTGGGTCAGCGCGAAGTTCATCGCGTTGATGCGCCGGTGGTAGGTCTCGAAGTCCACCATGCCGTGCGCCTGGCCCACCCGGGAGTGGCGGTTGACCGCCAGTTCGCGCTCCAGGGGCTCGATGAAGGGGGCGAACACGTCCAGCATCAACCCGCCGCTTTCGGCCAGGATGATGCTCAGTCCGCTGTCCACGCAGGAACTGACCACGATCGGCCGAACCTGGTACCGCTCCCCCGCTGCACGGATCCTTTCACAGGCTTCCCGCGCTTTTTCCGGATCATCGATGAACGACATTCGGTCGGTGATGAAGCTGAACCCGGAGAACTGGGTCAGGAGGCTATGCCCAATGGTTTCAGCGGTGATACCGGTTCCATCGGACACGTAGAACACCGGACGGATCGTCGACATACGGCTTTTACCCCCTCCGAAGCTTAAAAAGGCCGTCGATACAAGCTTGTGCCGACAGCGGTCTGCCCGGCATCATATCGGCTTCTTCCTACGGACGTGGCCATCCAGCCCGCCTCGGGCGATGGCCAAACGGAGCATCGCGCTTGAACGAGAACATCCTGTGGTTGCACGAACTGCGCCTGGCCGATCTGGCCCGCGTAGGCGGCAAGAATTCGTCGCTTGGCGAAATGATCGGCAATCTTGCCGGTCTGGGGGTGTCTGTCCCCGGCGGTTACGCAACCACCTCTGAAGCCTTCAAGGACTTCATCGCCCACAACGACCTGTCCAAGCGCATCTTCGACAAGCTGGCCACGCTGGACGTGGAAGATGTCGGTGCCCTGACCGTGGCCGGCAAGGAAATCCGCGGCTGGGTGATCGATGCCCCGCTGCATCCGGCGCTGGACCAGGACATCCGCACCGCCTACGCCAAACTGTGCAGCGAAAACGGCGGCGGCGACGTGGCGGTCGCGGTGCGCTCCTCGGCGACTGCCGAGGATCTGCCCGATGCCTCCTTCGCCGGCCAGCAGGAGACCTTCCTCAACGTGACCGGCGCCGACGATGTCGTGCTCAAGGTCAAGGAAGTGTTCGCCTCGCTCTACAACGACCGCGCGATCGCCTACCGCGTCCACCACGGCTTCAAGCACGAGGACGTGTTCCTGTCCGCCGGCGTGCAGCTGATGGTGCGCTCGGGCGTGGGCTCCTCCGGCGTGCTGTTCACCCTGGACACCGAGTCCGGCTTCCGCGACGTGGTGTTCGTCACCTCCTCGTTCGGCCTGGGCGAAATGGTCGTGCAGGGTGCGGTCAACCCGGACGAGTTCTACGTCTACAAGCCCACCCTGAGCGCCGGCAAGCCGGCGATCCTGCGCCGCTCGCTCGGCAGCAAGGCGATCCGCATGGTGTATTCGGATGTCCCCGGTGAGCGCGTGCGCATCGAAGACACCCCGGCCGAGCTGCGCAACACCTTCTCGATCAGCGACGAGGACGTGCAGGAACTGTCCAAGCAGGCGCTGGTCATCGAAAAGCACTACGGCCGCCCGATGGATATCGAGTGGGCCAAGGACGGTGTCAGCGGCAAGCTGTTCATCGTGCAGGCGCGTCCGGAGACCGTGAAGTCGCGTGGCCATGCCACCCAGATCGAACGTTTCGCACTGAACCAGAAGGACGGCAAGGTGTTGGCCGAAGGCCGCGCCGTCGGTGCCAAGATCGGTGCCGGTACCGCCCGCGTGGTGCGCACCCTGGACGACATGGCCCGCGTGCAGCCCGGCGACGTGCTGATCGCCGACATGACCGACCCCGATTGGGAGCCGGTGATGAAGCGCGCCTCGGCCATCGTGACCAACCGCGGTGGCCGTACCTGCCACGCGGCGATCATCGCCCGTGAGCTGGGCGTGCCGGCCGTGGTCGGCTCGGGCAACGCCACCCAGCTGATCCAGGACGGCCAGCAGGTCACCGTGAGCTGCGCCGAGGGTGACACCGGCTTCATCTACGACGGCATCCTCGAGTTCGAGCGCACCACCACGGACCTGGGCAACATGCCGCCGGCGCCGCTGAAGATCATGATGAACGTGGCCAACCCGGAACGTGCCTTCGATTTCGGCCAGCTGCCGAACGCCGGCATCGGCCTGGCCCGTCTGGAAATGATCATCGCCAGCCACATCGGCATCCACCCGAACGCGCTGCTGGAGTACGACCGCCAGGACGCGGCGACCAAGAAGAAGATCGACGAGAAGATCGCCGGTTACGCTGATCCGGTCAGCTTCTACGTCGGTCGCCTGGCCGAAGGCATCGCCACGCTGACCGCGTCGGTTGCACCGAACCCGGTGATCGTGCGCCTGTCGGACTTCAAGTCCAACGAGTACGCCAACCTGATCGGCGGCAGCAACTACGAGCCGCACGAAGAGAACCCGATGATCGGCTTCCGCGGCGCCAGCCGTTACGTCGATCCGAGCTTCTCGGCCGCCTTCGCGCTGGAATGCCAGGCCGTGCTGCGCGTGCGCAACGAGATGGGCCTGGACAACCTGTGGGTCATGATCCCGTTCGTGCGCACCCTGGAAGAAGGCCGCAAGGTCGTCGAGGTGCTCGAACAGAATGGCCTCAAGCAGGGCGAGAACGGCCTGAAGATCATCATGATGTGCGAAGTGCCGTCCAACGCACTGCTCGCCGATGAGTTCCTGGAGATCTTCGACGGCTTCTCGATCGGCTCCAACGACCTGACCCAGCTGACCCTGGGCCTGGACCGTGATTCCTCGATCGTCGCGCACCTGTTCGACGAGCGGAACCCGGCGGTGAAGAAGCTGCTGTCGATGGCGATCAAGTCGGCGCGCGCCAAGGGCAAGTACGTCGGCATCTGCGGCCAGGGCCCGTCCGATCACCCGGACCTGGCCGAGTGGCTGATGCAGGAAGGGATCGAGTCGGTGTCGCTGAACCCGGACACCGTGGTCGACACCTGGCTGCGCCTGGCCAAGCTCAAAGCCAAGGGTTGATCCCCTCGGCAACGCGATGAAAATCAACACCCCGCGCAAGCGGGGTGTTGATTTGTGCGGCATCGGTAGAGCCGACCGTTGGTCGGCTGCGCCGTTGGTCGGCTGCGCCGT
>DMZT01000268.1 GCA_003484865.1 Stenotrophomonas sp. | reverse complement strand
TGCCTGGACCGACCACCAGGGTCGGGCCGCGCGGGGCGGTGGCCGGGCCGGTCAGCTGCAGCACGCCGCTGGCATCGACCTGGGCGGCGGCGTAGGCCACGGCTTCGAAGTCATTGACGATGTACACCTGGTCCAGCCCGACGTCCCGCTCGATCTGCCGCGCCGACAGCGGCCAGGGCAGGTTGGCGGTGATCACCGTGCCGTCGTCGCGTGCATAGCCGGCCGTGGCGACCACGCAATGCGTCGGGCGCGGGCCGTCGGCCAGGAAGTCGGACAGGATCGCGCTGAGGCCGGCGTAATCCGCATTGCGGAACTTGCGGTAGTCCAGCAGCTCCACCGGATGGGCCGGATCGGCGCTGGCCTGGACCCGGCCAACCCGGACATGCGTGCCACCCACGTCGGCGGCCAGGAACGGCGGCGTCGCGGCGGGCGGGGCATGGGCCGGTACAGCGTGGGCGGCGTTGGTCACACGGACTCCATCGGTTGGGCACGGCCAGGGCTGACCCGGCGATTGAGGCGGAGTCTGTAATCGTTCTGACAACGATGTCAACGATAACCTCACACTTTCGATGCTGCGCCGCAACGTGGGTTTGCGCGGGAAAACGTTTTCATCACACTGCCGTCATGTTTTCGCAAACTGCCGTGAATACGGGCTCTGCTCCGCCCGCGCCGAGCGCTGCCGCCAGATTGCGCAGGTGCAGCAAAGGAAAATGCGCGGCGCTGGCGTGAACCAGTTGTTGACAAACCTGGCGGCTGCAACGAATAAATGTGACAACGTTGTTCCCAGCCACTCTTCCGATGCCGCCCAGGCGCCGTCGATGCAGGAGCCTCCTTGATGTCTGCCGTGCCTGCTGCCTCCGCGCGTTCGAGCGTGCTTACCTCGATCCTGATCATCGGCGTGCTGTTCTTCCTGATCGGCTTCTTCACCTGGCTCAACGGCCCGTTGATCACCTTCGTCAAGCTCGCCTTCGAGCTGGACGAGGTCGGCGCCTTCCTGGTGCTGATGGTCTTCTACCTGTCGTATTTCTTCCTGGCCCTGCCGGCCTCGTGGATCCTCAAGCGCACCGGCATGAAGAAGGGCCTGAGCCTGAGCCTGCTGGTGATGGCGGCCGGTGCGGTGGTCTTCGCGCACTTCGCCCAGCAGCGCTGGTACCCGGGCGCGCTCAGCGGCCTGTTCATCATCGGCAGCGGCCTGGCCCTGCTGCAGACGGCGGTCAACCCGTACATCAGCATCCTCGGCCCGATCGAGACCGCGGCCCGGCGCATTGCGCTGATGGGCATCTGCAACAAGATCGCCGGCATGCTGGCCCCGGTGCTGATCGGCACGCTGGTGCTGCATGGCATCGGCGATCTGGACGCCCAGGTGAAGGTCGCCGATGCGGCCGCCAAGACGGTGCTGCTCAATGACTTCGCCGCCAAGATCCAGCTGCCGTACATGGCCATGGCCGGGCTGCTGGTGGTGCTGGCAGTGGGCGTGCTGTTCTCGCCGCTGCCCGAGCTGAAGACCGCTGAAGCCAATGCCACGCCGGCCCGCGCGCCCGGGGTGGCCGAGCGCACCAGCATCTTCCAGTTCCCGCACCTGTGGCTGGGCGTGCTGTGCCTGTTCGTGTACGTCGGCGTGGAAGTGATGGCCGGCGATGCGATCGGCACTTACGGCCACGGCTTCGACCTGCCGCTGGACCAGACCAAGATGTTCACCTCGATCACCCTGGGCGCGATGCTGATCGGCTACCTGGCCGGCCTGGCGCTGATCCCGCACCTGGTCTCGCAGTCGCGCTACCTGAGCATCTCGGCGGTGCTGGGCGTGCTGTTCTGCATCGGCGCGCTGCTGACCCACGGCTATGTCTCGGTGGGCTTCGTGGCGGCCCTGGGCTTTGCCAACGCGATGATGTGGCCGGCGATCTTCCCGCTGGCGATCCGCGGCCTGGGCCGCTTCACCGAGACCGGCTCGGCCCTGCTGGTGATGGCCATCGCCGGTGGCGCGATCATTCCCCAGCTGTTTGCCGTGCTCAAGCAGCACTTCGATTTCCAGTGGGTGTTCGCCGGCCTGATGGTGCCCTGCTACCTGTACATCCTGTTCTATTCGATGCGCGGCCACCGCGTCGGGCTGTCCCGCGACGGGCAGTGATCGGCGATCATGGACGCTCAACCGGTCAGCCAGGAAAAGACGATGCGTAGAGCGACCATCAAGGATGTCGCCGAACGGGCCAAGGTATCGCTGAAGACGGTCTCGCGGGTCATCAACAACGAGCCCTCGGTGATGCAGGCCACCCGTGCACGGGTGCTGCGTGCGATCGCCGAGCTGGACTACGAGCCCGATCCGGCCGCGCGCAACCTGCGCACCGGCACCACGCTGGTGGTCGGGCTGGTCTACGACAACCCCAACCCGTACCACATCATCGGCGTGCAGAACGGCGTGCTCGCCGCCTGTCGCGAAACCGGCTTCGGGCTGCAGATCCACCCCTGCGATTCCAGCTCGCCGATGCTCGCCGAGGAACTGGCCGACTGGGTGCAGCGTTCGCGCCTGGCCGGGCTGGTGCTGACCGCGCCGATGTCCGAGCGCAAGGATCTGGTGGCCGCGCTCACTGCCCGCGGCATCAAGCTGGTGCGCATCATCGCCGCCACCGCCGATCCCGAAGACGGCGCGTGCGTGTTCGTCGATGACCGCGAAGCGGCCTATGAAATCACCGAGCACCTGATCCAGCTGGGCCACCAGCGGATCGGCTTCCTCTGGGGCGGCACTTCGCACAGGTCCAGCGGCGAACGTTACGCCGGCTACGAAGCAGCACTGCGCGACTACGGCATGAGCATCGACAAGCACCTGGTGGTGCAGGGCGATTACACCTTCGATGATGGTTTCCGCGGCGCACGACGGCTGCTGGCGCTGCGCGAACCGCCTACCGCGATCTTCGGCTCCAACGATGAAATCGCCGCCGGCGTGCTGGCGGCAGCCAAGTCCACCGGCATGAACGTGCCCTACGACCTGTCCATTGCCGGTTTCGAGGACAGCCCGTTCTCACGCCAGTCCTGGCCGCCGTTGACCACCGCCAAGCAGGCCACCGAAGACATCGCCCGGCATGCCGCGCGCCTGCTGATCGCGCAGCTGCGCAGCGATGCCTACGACGACGCACCGCTGCAGCTGCAGAACCAGGGCTTCGTGCCGCAGCTGGTGGTGCGTGGTTCCACCGCGCCGATGCGCCCGCAGGGTGCACGGCTTCCTTCTCCTGAAACGACCTGAGTCCCCATGTCCCTGCCTGCTCCCCACGACACCCTGATGTACCGCGAAGCCGCCGAGGCTGCCGATGTGATCGCCGCGCAGTTCGCGCGCAACCAGGTGGCCGTGGAGACGCTGGCCGCCAGCCTGCGCGCGGCGCCGCCGCCGTTCGTGGTGACCTGCGCGCGGGGCAGCTCGGACCATGCCGCCACTTACGCCAAGTACCTGCTGGAAACGCGCCTCGGGCTGGTGACTGCCTCGGCGTCGCCGTCGGTGGGCTCGGTGTACGAAGCGCCGCTGAAACTGCGGGGCGCGCTGTACATCGTCATTTCGCAGTCGGGCAAGAGCCCGGACCTGCTGCGCAACGCGGAGGCCGCGCGTGCGGCCGGTGCGCGCGTGGTCGCGTTGGTGAACGTGGAGGATTCGCCGCTGGCGCAGCTGGCCGAAACGGTGATCCCGCTGGGGGCCGGTGCCGAGCGCAGCGTGGCGGCGACCAAGAGCTACCTGGCCTCGTTGTCGGCGATCCTGCAGCTGGTGGCCTACTGGAGCCAGGACGCGGCACTGATCGCCGCGCTGCGGGCGCTGCCCGATGCATTGCGCCAGGCCTGGAACAGCGACTGGTCGGCGCTGACTGAGGGCCTGGTGCCGGCGCACAACCTGTTCGTGCTTGGCCGCGGCCTGGGCCTGGGCGCGGCCCAGGAAGCCGCGCTGAAGTTCAAGGAGACCTGCGGCCTGCATGCCGAGGCCTATAGCTCGGCCGAAGTGAAGCATGGCCCGATGGCGCTGGTGGGCCCGGGCTTCCCGGTGCTGGCGTTTGCCCAGCCCGATGAAACCGGCGCGGGCACCCGCGCGGTGCTG
>DMZT01000266.1:4868-5241 GCA_003484865.1 Stenotrophomonas sp. | reverse complement strand
ACCCACACATCTGGCCCTGGTTCTGCTGCTTGAGCCACTCGTTGACCGGGGTGAAGTACTCGATCATCGGGCCGGCATCGAGCTTGTCGCCGCCGGTGATTTCCTTCAGCGTAGCCTGCCACGGCTGGCTGGCGCCCTTGCTCAGCATCGCCCAGAACTTCTGGCCGGCTTCCTTGTTGCCGTAGAAGCTGCACTGGTGCAGCGGGCCCTTGTAGCCGGAGGCATCGCACAGGCCCTTGTAGAACTGGAACTGCAGGATGCGCGCCAGGAAGTAACGGGTATAAGGGGTGTTGCCCGGCACGTGGTACTTGGCACCGGCGTCGAAGAACTCCTCACCGCGTACGCTGGCCGGCGCCACGCCCTGGTACTTGGC
>DMZT01000266.1:0-4768 GCA_003484865.1 Stenotrophomonas sp. | reverse complement strand
AGCCCTGGTACTTGGCCTTCAGGTCCCACCACGCCTGGTTGTAATGGTCCGGGGTGATCGAGCCATCGAACACCCCCCAGCGCCAGCGGTCGATCATCAGGCCGAACGGCAGGAACGACACGCCGCTCAGGGCCATGCGCATCTGCGCGTTGATGGTCGCCTCGCGGCTTTCCTGCGGGGTGTCCACCAGGCCGATCGAGTTGAGGTACTGCGGCGTCATCGCCAGCACGATGGTGTCGCCGATCGCTTCATGGAAGCCATCGTTGGCACCGCCCTGGAACAACGGCGGCAGCGGGTTGTAGGCCAGGTCGTAATAGATGTGACCCAGCTCGTGGTAGATCGTGGTGAAATTCTCTTCGTTGGGCTTGATGCACATCTTGGTGCGCACGTCGCCTTCCATGTTCATGTCCCACGCGCTGGCGTGGCAGACCACGTCACGGTCCAGCGGCTTGATGAACTGGGTCTTGTCCCAGTACGACTTCGGCAGTGCGGGCATGCCGAGCGAGACATAGAAGTCCTGCGCGCGCTCGGTCATCTGCTTGGCGGTGCGCAGTTCGGCTTCACGCTGGGCCTTGTACAGCGCTTCCACGTTCGCGCCGCTGCCGGCCTTGGCCAGTGCGCCACTGAGGTTGGTCTGGTACTGCTTTTCCAGTGCGGCGGTGATGTCCAGGTTGCCGGCGCCGGGATACGGTTCCAGCTGGTCCCACAGGTTGGACCAGTCCTGCTGCCACATGTTGCCGGTCAGGTGCGCGGCGATCAGGCCGCCGTTGACCTCGGCCTTGTCCTTGCCGTACGTGCCGTCCAGCTTGGTGCGGGCATAGCAGTGAAGCTGCTCGTACATCGGCTTGACCTGGTCCCACAGGCGGTCGGTTTCCGGGCCGATCTGGTCGGCGGGCATGTCATAGCCGCTGCGCCACATCTGGCCGGCATCGGCGAAGCCCATTTCCTTGGCGCCTTCATTGACCAGGCTGACGAAGCGTTCGTAATCGGCGCGCATCGGCTTGGTGGTGCCGTGCCAGCCCTGCCAGGCGTCGAGCTGCTTGTCATAGTCGCGGCTGCGGGCGAGCACCTGTTCCAGATCGCCGAGCTGGCGGCAGCTCTGCGGGTTCGCTTCATCGGTGCAGTATTTGCCGGAGCCGTAGGCGCCTTCCATGCGGCTGGCGATGCGGGTCAGCTCGGAGAGCTTGGCCGGGTCGCGCGGGGCGGGCATGGAGGTCATCAACTTGAGCAGGTGGATCTGGCGCTTGGTGTCTTCGCTCATGGGCTGGCCGTCGTACTGGCCGGCCTGGGCGATCCAGCCGTTGAGGACGGTGAGCCAGCGTTCATTGGCCTTGGCCGCGACGCGCTCGGAATCGTCGTTGATGTAGGTCGACGACAGCCACTGCGCCGAGGTCATTTCCGGGTACATGGCCTTGTACTCGGCGTTGACGCGGGCGATGAACTGGTCCGCGGTTTCCTTGGACTGGGTGGTGCCCGTGGCCGGTGCATCGGCGGGGGACGGTTCCTTCTGGCAGGCCGCCAGCGTCAGTGCGGCAGCACTGACTGCCAGGGCCAGCAGGAGCGGGCGGTGGTTCACGGGCACATCCTTGGGTGGTGACAGACCGGCGAAGGCTAGTGAAGCGCCGGGCGCACCGCAAGGGGCAGGGCAGCAGGGTTCGGGTGGGATCGTAGCCCCAACGTCAACGGCGTGGCGTCATGGCATCGTGGTTTGGGTCGGTGCGGGCGGGTTGTCGGGACCCGCCGTGAACCCGTCCATGGGGGCTCGATATGCGCCATCCATGGCGCATAACGGTCCCGCCAACCCACCCACACCGCCCCGTCGACAGCGGGTCGGTGCTCATGGGAACAACAACGGCGTTCAGAGCGAACGTTGGCTGTCTCAGCGAATGCTCTGCCTTTGCCTGCCTCGACCAAAACGGAAGAGCGAATAGCTGACAGCAGTGGTCGTTCCGCTTCAAACCTCGCACGACGCAAACAGATCCCGGTCACGTTCATACACCGACGTCTTGACCTGCATCAGTCCGAGTACCGACGGGAACAGATTGTCGTGGTCGGTGTACTTGCCCGCACGCTCCCGCACGCAGGCCAGGTTGAGCCCACGGTTGGCCGCGAAGGACGGCGAGAACCACATCGTCATCGGCACGTGGGTCTGCTCCTGCGGGGCGATCGCATACGGCACGCCGTGCAGATACAGGCCCTTCTCGCCCAGCGATTCGCCGTGATCGGAGAGGTAGATCATCGCCGTGTCGTAGTCGTCCATGCCCTTCAGCGTGCCGATCGTGCGCGAGAGCAGGTGATCGGTGTACAGCAGCGCGTTGTCGTAACTGTTGGTGATCTGCGCGCGGCTGCACTTGCCCAGGTCCGGGGTGTCGCAGGTGGGGGTGAAGCGGCGGAAGCGCGCCGGGTAGCGCTCGAAGTAGCTCGGGCCATGGTTGCCCAGTTGATGCAGCACCACCACGCGGTCGCCGGGCCTGGCGCGGACCTGGGCGGCCAGGTCGTCGATCAGGATCTCGTCCATGCAGCGCCCGTTGGCGCACAGGGTCGGGTGCTTGGCATCATCCAGCGGCTGCATTTGCAGGCCCTCGCACACGCCCTTGCAACCGGACTGGTTGTCGCGCCACAGCGTGGCGATGCCGGCGTGATCCAGCACGTGCAGCAGCGACTGGTGCGCACGGATCTTCTTTTCGTCGTAGTCGTGGCGCCCGTAGGGCGAGAACAGGCAGGGCAGGGAGACTTCGGTGCTGGTGCCGCACGAATGCATGTCCGGGAAGTTGATCACCCCGGCCTGGGCCAGTTCCGGCGTGGTCTGTCTGGCATAGCCGTTGAGGCCCCAGTTCTGTGCGCGTGCGGTTTCGCCCATCACGATCACCAACAGGCGCGGGCGGCTGCCGACCGCGCGCGGGGTGGCCTTGGCATCGGACCCGATTGGCAGTTTCGGGGCGCGCTGGATCGGGTTGTCGCCGCGCAGCGCCTTGGGCAGGCCGAGCAGGACGTTGCCGGGGGTCGCCAGGTAGCGCACTTCGCGCTGGTTGCGCATCAGCGAGGACATTTCCTGGAAGGACAGCATCGCCCCGCCGAAGGCGATCAGCGCCGACAGCAGCAGAAAACCGATGCGCCACAGCAGCGCCGCGCCCAGCGTGCGCCGGCGCAGCTGCACGCGCCACAGCAGCAGCATGGGGGCGAGGGCCAACAGCAGCAGCGGCAGGATCAGCGTCGGGGTGATCAGCTCGCCGCTTTCCTTGTGATCGGTTGCCAGCACGTTGCGCAGCATGTCCGCATCCAGATAGATGTGGTAACTGCTCATGTAATGCGCAGCCAGTGCGGTGCCGATCAGCAGCACACTGATCACGACCTTGGCATTCCAGCGCCAGACCAGCAGGCCCATCAACAGACTGTGCGCGCCGACCAGAAACAGGAACAGCGAGAGCGCGAAGCCGATGCTGCCCGGGTGGGTCGCCATCGCGCTGTGCCAGAACAGCCCGTTGCAGGCCAGCGCGAAGAAGACGCTGGTGAGCAGGATCAGGGTCTCGGTGGTGCACTTCGGGCGCCACGTACGCAGGGTGGCCAGTACGGGAAAGCGCGCAGCGCGTGGGAGGGTGGCGCTCATGCCGCGTCTCCCTGCGCACTGACGGTTACCGTGCTGGGTCCGCGCAGCCGGATGCGTTCAACCAGCAGGTACAGGCCCAGCGATACCGTCCAGCAGATGGCCAACGTCCACAGGTCATGCGACAGGAAATGCGCACCACGCAGTTGTTGCGAGAACCCGAACACGCCGCCGGCCAGCAGGCCGACCGCCAGGCCGCGCCAGCGCCAGGCGGGGCGCACCATCAAGGCGAAGAAGTACAGGCTGACCCACGCAAAACCCGCGCTGGAGTGCCCCCCGGGGAAGCACACCCCGCGCGGCATGCCCGGTGGGCGTGTGGCGAACAGGCCGATGAACTCGCGGGTGCCGCCGTATCGGGTGAGATCCCACGGGCAGTCCATGTGGGTCAATGACTTGAGCAGCGAGACCAGACCGGTGCCCAGCGCGACCGCCAGCACCAGGTACAGCAGCGGCCAGCGCCACGCGACGGCGCGCTCACTGCGCCAGGCGTGGGAGCACAGCACGATCGCCACGAGCGCCGCCGCACTGCTGGCCCATTTGCCGGCCTGATGGATCAGGTGAGTGGTGAACCAGGCGTTCTGCAGCGCCCACTGCTGCCCTTCCAGGCGATACCACTGGTCGGCCAGCCATTGGTCGCCCCCGGCGCCCATCAGCGCAGCGCTGACGAGCAGGGTCAACGCCAGCGGAGCCCAGAGGTGCTCGCGGAGGAAACGCGGCGTGGCCGACGCAGCCGGCGTGGAGGAGAGCGCAACGGTGGACGCTGGGAACATGGACAAAGGGGCCGGCGGGAGATTCCGGCGCCATGGTCGTCAGCGGGTTGTCGGAGAGCGGTCGGAGCGATGTTGGCCGCCGGTTAAGCGCGACCTTCCGTTCAGTCTTCCTCGTCCTGCGCGGTGTCGGTAGCCGTCACGGCGGCATGGCAGTCCGCCTGCCAGGCGGTGCCCGGAAACAGCAGCCAGCGGTTGCGGTTGGTGCTGCCGATCTCGATCACCGCCGACGGGTCCACGCACGGGCTGATCGCCTCATCAAGCACCAGCAGCCAGCGGCGCTGCGGGGCCTGCGCCACCCACGGACCGGCGGCCTGCCATTGCTGCTCCCATGGCGTCTTGAAGCCGAAATCGGTCACCGGGCGGTCGGCCTGCAGCAGGTTCTGCTCGCGCCAGG
>DMZT01000261.1:1076-6377 GCA_003484865.1 Stenotrophomonas sp. | reverse complement strand
CCCTTGGAGGCGAAATAAAGGAGGAGGGGGCGGCCGCAGGCCGACGCCGGGGGACATTCGCCGGAAAGGGTATGGGGGCCCAGCGCCCGACCCACCGATCGCCCCTACGACCAAGGTCGGACGGCCCGCGCTTCACCATCGGACTATGCTCGATCCCATGACTTTGTCTGGGAGGGCCGTCATGCGTTACGAAGATGTCTATCGACGTTCGGTCGATGAACCCGAAGCGTTCTGGGGCGAAGAGGCCCAGCGCATCTACTGGCATACACCGCCGCAGCAGATCCTCGACTACAGCAATCCGCCGTTCCGGCGCTGGTTCGTCGGCGGGGAAACCAACCTCTGCTACAACGCGGTGGACCGCCATCTGGTCGACCGTCCCGACCAGCTCGCCCTCGTCGCCATCTCCAGCGAAACCGGCGTTACCCGCGAGATCACCTACCGCGAACTGCACCGCGAAGTGAATGCCTTCGCCGCCGTGCTGCAGCGGCTGGACGTGCAGCGTGGCGACCGCGTGGTGATCTACATGCCGAACATGGCCGAAGCGGTGTTCGCGATGCTGGCGTGTGCACGCATCGGGGCGATCCACTCGGTGGTGTTCGGTGGCTTCGCCGCGCACAACCTGGCACTGCGCATCGATGACGCCGAACCGAAGCTGTTGATCGCCGCCGACGCCGGCAAGCGCGGTGGCAAGGTGATTCCGTACAAGGCGATGGTCGATGCCGCCTGCGCCGAAGCCGCCTCGCCGCCACCGCATGTGTTGATCGTCTCGCGCGGGCTGGACCCTGCCGAGCCGAAGGTGCCCGGTCGCGACGTCGACTACGCCACGCTGCGTGCCGAGGTGGGTGACCAGGACGTGCCGGTGGTATGGCTGGAATCCAGCGAGCCGAGCTATCTGCTCTACACCTCCGGCACCACCGGCAAGCCGAAGGGCGTACAGCGCGATGTCGGCGGCTACGCCGTGGCGATGGCGCAGTCGATGGAGACGGTGTTCGACTGCAAGCCCGGCCAGGTGATGTTCTCCACTTCGGACGTGGGCTGGGCGGTCGGGCATTCCTATAACGTGTACGGCCCGCTGATCGGCGGCTGCACCTCGCTGCTGTACGAAGGGCTGCCGACCCACCCGGACCCGGGGATCTGGTGGGCGCTGTGCGAACAGTACGGCGTGCGCACGCTGTTCTCCTCACCCACCGCGATCCGCGTGCTCAAGAAACACGATGCGGACTTCATCCGCCGCCACGACCTGGCGGCGCTGAAGTACGTCTTCCTTGCCGGCGAACCGCTCGACGAACCGACCGCGCACTGGATCAACGACGCACTCGGCAAGCCGATCATCGACAACTACTGGCAGACCGAAACCGGTTGGCCGGCACTGACCCTGCTGCCGGGCGTGGACATGAAACCGGTGCGCTTCGGCTCGCCCGGTTTCCCGAACCTCGGCTACCGGATGAAGGTGATCGACGAGAACACCGGCGAGACCGTCGCACCGGGCCAGAAGGGCGTGCTGGTCATGATCCCGCCCTTGCCACCGGGCTGCATGACCACCGTCTGGAAGGACGATGCGCGCTTCATCCAGAGCTACTTCAGCCACTTCAAGGAACTGCTCTACAGCTCGCTGGACTGGGCGATCCAGGACGAAGACGGCTACACCTTCATCCTCGGCCGCACCGACGATGTCATCAACGTGGCCGGGCACCGCCTGGGCACGCGCGAGATCGAAGAATGCATCGCCGGCCATCCGTTGGTGGCCGAGGCCGCCGTGATCGGGGTCAAGGATGAACTCAAGGGCCAGGTGCCGCTGGTGTTCGTCACCCTCAAGCAGGCCCTGCAGGGCGACGGCAGTGCCGTGGCGGCCGAGATGATGCAGCGGGTGACCAATACCCTGGGCGCTGTCGCACGGCCGGCGCACATCCATATCGTCAACGCGCTGCCCAAGACGCGTTCGGGCAAGCTGCTGCGGCGCTCGCTGCAGGCGCTGGCCGAGGAGCGTGATCCGGGTGATCTGTCGACCCTGGACGACCCGGCGGCCTTGGACGAGATCCGGCGCGCACTGGGGAGCTGACGCTGTAGCCCCCTGCACGATGCTGCAGCGCATTACCGGCGAGGCGAACGCTCGGGTAAGCTGCGGACGTGATCGTTGCAGGCCTTGTCGGCGGCACGCCGCGCGCTGGGGACACGGCGCGCCTGGGGCGGCCGCCGGACACGGAGGGCCTGGAAGATCACAGGGGCGCGCAGGTAGCGGCGAACGGCCGGCCTACGCGTGGTACGGCACCACGTGAAGGGGGAACACATGGCGTATATCCAGGCCAAGACGGCCGCTGGCCGTCAGGAAATCGAGGACCGTGCGCGGCGCTTGCCGCCGGCGCTGCGGTCCCTGCTGCTGATGGTCGATGGTCAGCGCGATGACAACGCGTTGACCGCGTTGTTGCCGGGCCTGCGCGCGCCGGACGATGCGCTGGCGCAGCTGTCGGCGATGGGGTTGATCGAGATCGTCGGGGGCAGCGCCGCACCGGTGGTCGCCGCGGCGCTGACTGCCGGGCGCGAGCAGGATCCGGAGCTGTACAAGCGGCTGTATGACTGGATGAGCGAATCGGTGCGCAGGCATCTCGGTCTGAAGGGCTATTTCATGCAGTTGAAAGTCGAGCGCTGCACCGATGCGGGCAGCCTGGAGAAGCTGTGGCCGGACCTGGCCGCTGCGATCAGCAAGGCAAAAAGCCCGGCGCTGGCCAACCGCTGGATGGACGAGACACGCGCGCTGCTGCAGACCGAGCCCGTGATCGCCTGAGGCGATACGTCGACGGCGGCCGGGCAGCACGCTGTTTAGAATGCGTGCTGTTACGTGTGCGGGAGAATAGCGATGGTGGATGAGATCGAGGACGACGGCGCCCCCGGGTGGGATGCCATCGATGCGGCGTTGAAGGCGGTGTATCCCACGCAGGCGCCGCAGCATTACGGCCCGGTGTTGCGTTCGCTGCTGGGGGGCGAGGATCCGCTGGACGGCATCAGCGCGTACTGGAACGATACCCCGCTGCCGCACTGGCACTTCGTCAGCTACGGCTTCTCAGAGCTCTATGAAAAAGAGAGCGATGATCCGTCCACCAGTGGGTACGGCTTCGAGCTGAGCTTCCGGGTTGCCGCCGCGGCGGGCAGCGAGCCACCGCCGTGGGCGATGAATTTCCTGCAGAACCTGGCGCGCTACGTGTTCGCCAACGGCAAGGTGTTCCAGCAGGGCCACTACCTCAATGCGGGCGGTCCGATCGCCGCCGACACCGATACGCTGCTGCGCCACGTCGCCTTCATGCGCGACCCGCAGCTGCCGCCCCGCGAGACGCCCAACGGTTCGCTGGCGTTCCTGCAGGTGATCGGGCTGACCGATGACGAGATGGAGGCGGTGAAGCGCTGGTCGACCACCGGCGTGCTCGAGGCGCTGCTGCCGAAGATGCCGCTGTGGATCACCGATATCGCGCGCGGCTCGCTGCTGGACGATCCCGCACTGGCTGCCGCGGTCGCCGAAGGTGCGGCGCGCGAGGGCTCGCAGACGGCCTATCTGTTCCTGGAAAAGCTGGGCGGGTTGGTGCAGGGCGAGGGCGATGCGCAGCAGGTGACCGTGACCCTGGGAGCGCGCCAGGTGGAATCGCTGCTCGCGTTGCTGCCGGCGCGGTTGCTGTTCGGCCAGCCATTGACGCTGGTCGGCAACGATCGGCAGATCACGCTGTCGCCGGCGGCCGCCAATGCGCTGGTGGTCGAGGGCGATGCGCTGGAATGCCAGTTGGCCCCGGCCACGGTGCAGGCACTGGTCGCCACGGTCATGCCACGCCGTGGCACCTATGCGATCCCGGGTTGGCCGGCGCTGCAGGTGGTGGTGGAGCCGAGCGAGCTGCGCGATGCCGAGGGCACTGTGGTGCGTACGATCGGGTAGAGCCACGCCATGCGTGGCTCCTTGTCCGGCCGGACGCGTGTGTTCTGGCCGGACCGCCTGCAGCCACCCATGGGGTGGCTCTACAGGAGGCCTTCCGCCTTCAGTGCCGCCTGCACGCCGGTATCGGCTTCCATGCGCTGCTTGAAGGCCGCGAGGTTGTCCAGGCCGCTAAGGTCGATCTTCGCGCCCGCAGCCCAGCGCAGGGTGATGTAGAAATACGGATCGGCGAAGCTGCGGAAGCCGGCCAGCCAGGGGCGGTCGGCCAACTGCTTGTCGGCGCGTTCGAACAAACCGCGCAGGCGCTTGCGAGCGGTGGCGCGGAGCGCGTCGTACTGGGTGTCGTCTTCGATGAAGGTGCCCGGCCCGAACAGCGGCTTGAACGCCGGGTGCAGGTCGGAGTTGACGAAGGACAGCCAGCGGGTGGCTTCGGCGCGCTGCTTCGGGCTGCCGTCACCGGTCAGGCCGGCCTGCGGGTAGGTATCGGCGATGTAGCCCATGATGGCCGCGTTCTGGGTCAGCACGAAATCGCCATCGACCACCACCGGCACCGAGCCGGCCGGATTGAGGGCCAGGAACGGCGGCGCCTTCAGGGTGTCCTTGTCCAGCAGTTCCACCTCGAACGGCTGGCCGGTCCACTGCAGGGCGATGTGATCGGCGGTGGAGCAGGCTCCGGGCTTGCTGTACAGCTTCATGGGAACTCCGTTGCGGATGGGTGGAAGGTGAGCCGCCCACTATTCCAGAGCCGGCCCCGCATCCTCAACGGTATGGCCGTAACAGATCGTTACGACGCGCGTGGCTTGAGTTTCTGCACGCGATAGAAGGTGTGATCACCGATCGTGGCCACCTGGTAGGCGTTGCGCCAGCTCGGGTTGGCGATCGCCAGGGCGGCGAAGTGGCTGGCGCCGGGCACGATCTCCTTGCGCTCACCGGCCGGCAGGGCCCAGTTGCGCTCGGCGTCGAAGGCCACCGTCATCGCTTCCTGCCAGGCATCGGCGTTGCCGAGCTGGGTGCCGGGCGCGACGATGGTCGGGGCGAACTGCTTGCGGGCGGTCACCACCTGGCACATCGAGTCGCCCCACAGGCCGCTGTCCAGGCGGCGCAGGGCCACTTCCGCGACGGCTTGCTGGCCGCGCAGGGTCTGGTCACGCGCTTCGAGGTAAACGGTCGTGCTCAGGCACAACGAATCGGCGGCAGGCTGCGGCAACAACTGTGACAGCCAGAGAATCCAGGCCAGTTTCATAAATCTCCTTGCTCCGTGTGGGCCGCACCTGGCTGTTCCATCCGATCATTCGGACGGGGCGAGGGTTACGACTTGGCGTCATGGGGAGGCGGCCATCGGGGCCGCCCGGGGGCGGACCCGAATAGACGTGGGGTCCGCGCGCTCT
>DMZT01000261.1:0-958 GCA_003484865.1 Stenotrophomonas sp. | reverse complement strand
GGGTCCGCGCGCTCACTCGAACTGGGTGGTGAGCGGGAAAGTTGGCGCACGATAGGGGGGGATTTCCCAATACATCCTGAACCCGAAAGCTTGACATTCAGGTTCGGAGGCAGGGCTGAATCGGCGGTTCAGCCCCGTATTCAGGTTGATGTCGATGCGGATCAGAGCGCGGCGGCGACCCGGCTGCCCTGATCGATCGCGCGCTTGGCGTCGAGTTCGGCGGCCACATCCGCACCGCCAATCAGCTGTGCGTTGATGCCGGCGGCCTGCAGTGCGGCGTGCAGGTCACGGCGCGGTTCCTGCCCGGCGCAGACCACCACATGGCTCACCGGCAGCAGCTGTTCCTGGCCGTCCACGCGGATGCGCAGGCCGGCGTCATCCACACCCAGGTACGTCACGCCACCGAGCATGGTCACGCCCTTGGCCTTGAGCGTGGCGCGGTGGATCCAGCCGGTGGTCTTGCCCAGGCGGGCGCCGGGCTTGCCCGGGCTGCGCTGCAGCAGCCAGACCTTGCGGGCGGGGGCTTCAGGTGCCGGTTTGGCGAGCGCGCCGCGGCCCTCGAACGTCGGGTCCACGCCCCACTCGGCCATCCAGCGTGCCGGGTCCAGCGCGGAGGAGGGCCCTTCGTGGACCAGGAACTCGCCGACATCGAAGCCGATGCCGCCCGCGCCGATGATCGCGACCTGCTCGCCCACCTGGACCCTGCCAAGCAGCACATCCAGATACGTGACCACCTTGGGGTGGTCGGCACCGGGGAAATCGACCCGGCGCGGGGTGATGCCGGTGGCGATCACCACCGCGTCGAAACCGGCCAGCGCGGCCACGTCGGCCACGGTGTCCAGCTTCACCTCGACGCCGGTCTCGCCCAGCTTGTGGCGGAAATAGCGCAGCGTCTCGTGGAATTCTTCCTTGCCCGGGATGCGCTTGGCGACATTGAACTGCCCGCCGATCTCGAGAT
>DMZT01000262.1:9241-10732 GCA_003484865.1 Stenotrophomonas sp. | reverse complement strand
GGGCCGCCACGCGTCGCCAGGCACGGGCCGAGCAGGCCGCGCAGGCCAAGGCGCGCTACATGGCCACGCTTGGGCATGAAGTCCGGACACCACTCACCGGTGTGCTTGGCATGAGCGAACTGCTGTTGACCACGCCGCTACCAGCCGGCGCGCACGAACAAGTGCTGCATATCCAGCAGGGCGGGCGTGCATTGCTGCAGGTGGTGGACGAGGCGTTGGAGATGGCCAGGCTGCAGGCCGGCAAGGTGACGCTGCATCCGCGGGGCTTTGCCATCGGGCCGTGGTGGGACGAGGTACACGCCGCCGTGGCCGGTGGTCTGGAGGCGGGGGGCTGCCGCCTCGCGTTGGCCCCGCCAGTGCAGCCCGGCGCCAGCGTCGTGGGCGACCCGGACCGGTTGCGGCAAGCCGTGGCACTGCTCGCGTGCGGGTTGGCAGAGCAGATCGGGGCAGTGCGGTTGACCCTGCGCATCGGCTGGCGGCCAGGCCGCAGTGGCCTGCTGATGGATGTGCTCGCCGAACCGGGGGCCTGTCCGTCTCCAGCGACGTTGCAGGTGCGCGAGGCGCTGGCCGATGTCGATGTACTGATCGGCGCGATGCACGGGCACGTGAGCGTGGTGCGGCTGCCTGATCACCGCTGGCAGGCCACGCTGAGTGTCCCGCTGGAAGGCTGCCAGCCGATCGAGCCCCACGCGGCGGCACCGCAGGGCGACGCGCTCGATGCCCTGCAGGTCATGCTGGTGGAAGATGATCCCCTGGTGGCCGAGGTGGTCGGCGCACTGCTGCGGCTGCGCGGTCACACCGTCGTCCATGCCGCGCACGCGCTGGCGGCACTGACCGCGCTGGCCCGCCCCGGCACACAGCTGATGCTGTTGGATCTGGACCTGCCGGGCATGGACGGGCTGTCATTGCTGCGCCTGCTGCGTCAGCAGGGCCAACGCCTGCCGGTACTGGTGCTCACGGCGAGACGGGAGCCGGACCTGGAGATGCAGGTCATCGCCGCAGGGGCGGACGGTGTGGTGCACAAGCCGCTGCAGGGCGATGTGCTGCACGCGGCGATACAACGGCTCGCCTTGCCGCGCGTGGATCGTGCCGGCGCAGGGAACGGTTTACTATGCGGGGCGTTGCCCGACGACCGGGGTGGTCGGGGGTGACAGGCCCGTTCCGGGCGACGGCAGTGAATCGAGGGACAGACCCGGGAGAGCCATTGGTGTTGCGTGTGCTGTGGCCGTTGCTGATCGGCCTGTGTGTGCTCTGGCCGGCGCTTGCGTCGGCCCAGCCGGTACCGCCGACGCCGCGGCAGCTCACCGTGTTCGATGGCCTGCCATCCAACACCGTCAATCGCATGGCCGAGGATCGCTACGGCTATCTGTGGATTGCCACCAATGATGGCCTGGCCCGTTACGACGGCCGCAACTACCGCATCTGGCGTGCCGAGGACGGCCTGCGCGACAACCACGTCTGGAGCGTGCACGTGGATGCGCGAAATCAGCT
>DMZT01000262.1:8778-9114 GCA_003484865.1 Stenotrophomonas sp. | reverse complement strand
TGGATGCGCGAAATCAGCTGTGGATCGGCACGGAGAACGCCGGCCTGGCGATGATGTCGGCCGATCGCCGCGAGATCCGCTTCTACGATCGCGACAGCCATCCGGAAATCGGTAGCAACACGATCTGGAGCGTGGCGTCCACCCCGGACGGTGCGATCTGGTTCGGCACTTACCAGGGCGGCCTGCACCGGCTGGAGCGTGATGGCACGCTGACCCGCTTCATGCCCGAGCCGGGCAATCCACGCAGCCTGCCGGCGGCATCGGTCGGCAATCTGGCCACCACCCTGGATGGCACCTTGTGGATCGGATCCAAAGCCGGCCTGGCGCGCTGGACCG
>DMZT01000262.1:871-8593 GCA_003484865.1 Stenotrophomonas sp. | reverse complement strand
CGAGCCCGATGGCAGCCTGTGGATCAGCAGCAATGTCGGGGTGGCGGTGCGCCGCCCGGATGGCCGCTTCGAACCGGCTCCCTGGGCCGTTGCCGATGGCGATCAGATCCTGGGCATGATGTTGCGCGACGAGCAGGGCGGGTATTGGCTGGACACCCGCTCGGGCCTGGGCCGTGCGATGGACGGTCAGTTCCAGCAGGTGCCACTGTACAGCGCGATCGCGCGCGGGCAGGTGCGGCCGAACTGGACCGGCGCTTACGAAGATCGCGAGGGCGGCATCTGGCTGGCCAGCACCAACGGCGGCCTGTGGCATCTGCTGCCGCGATGGTGGCAGTTCTCGGTGCTGTCGCGCCTGGAAGATGACCCGGCCTCGCTGCGCAATGCGTATGTGCTGGGCATGGGCGCAGCCGCCGACGGCGGCGTGTGGACGGTGGGTACGCATGGTGCCCTGGACAAGTTCGACCCGGTCAGCGGGAAGATCGAACAGCACCGGACCTGGGTGGACGGCACGCAATGGCTGCAGTCGGTGCTGGAGGATCCGCGCGGCCAGGTCTGGATCGGATCCTGGGACGCGCTGCTGCGCTATGACCCCCGGCAGAAGCGGATGCGGCGCTGGGGGCGCGACGCGGCGGTGGACGCCACGATGGAGGGCGCGATCGAATCATTGGCGTTGTGCGACGGGCAGCGCCTGTGGACGGCCTCGGCCAACGGGCTGCAGCAGCGCGATCTCGATGGACGGGTCCTGCATCGCGTCGCGCTCGGCCACGCCGGATTGAGCGCTGGCCAGAACGCGCTCGATATCCGGTGCGGTCCCCAGGACCGCCTGTGGGTGGCCACCGGGCGGGGGCTGCTGCAGTGGGTCGCGGCGCGCTCGCGTTTCGAGCCGCTGCCGGGTGGCCCCGCGGCGAGCGTGCATGCGATGGCGCTGGCCGGCGATGACAGTGTCTGGCTTTCCGAGGAAGGCAAGCTCTCGCACTACGGCTGGCAGGGCGATCGGTTGACCCTGCAGGAAGTGATCGGCAGCAGTGCCGGCTACCCCGCGATCACCGCCACCGGCCTGGTGGTGGACCGCCAGGGCGTGGTCTGGGCAGCAAATGCTCGGGGCCTGGTGCGTGTCGATCCGGAGGCGGGCAGCGTGCGCCAATACGGCGTACATGATGGCCTGCCCAGCCAGGAATTTCGCCGCCGCACGCTGACGCTGACCCCGAGTGGTCGGATCGTGGGTGGCACGCCTGCCGGGGTGGTGGTATTCGATCCGGCACAGGTCAAGCCGGCGACGCGACGCGCGCCCCTGGTGATCGAGCGGGTCGAGGTGCGCCGTGGCGAGCGTGTCCTGGACCTGACCCATGCGGTTCCGCTGGACATCGCCGACGGCGACCGCGATCTGCGGATCGTCGCGCGGCTGCTGTCCTTCGCCGATTCCACCTCGAACAACTACCGTTACCGGCTGGCCGGCTACGACCCGGATTGGGTGGAAGTGGGGCCCGGCGGCGAACGCCTGTTCTCGCGCCTGCCGCCGGGCCGCTACCGGCTGGAAATCCAGGCCCGTTCGGCCGACCACATCTGGTCGCGGGTGCAGGTGCTGGAGTTCCGGGTGTTACCGCCGTGGTGGCGCAGCCTGTCGGGCCTGTTGCTGCTGACCTCGGCCGTGTTGCTGCTGCTCAGTCTGTTCGCCTGGTTGTACCGGCGCCGGCTGCAGCGCCGGCATGCGTACCAGTTGGCACTGCAGAAGCAGGAGCTGGCCGAGCAGGCTTCGATGGCCAAGACCCGTTTCCTGGCGAACCTGGGCCATGAGGTGCGCACGCCGATGACCGGGGTGCTGGGCATGAGCGAGCTGCTCTTGTCCTCGCCATTGAACCCCCAGCAGCGCGGCTACACCGAGTCGATCCGCCACGCAGGCGAGCACCTGCTGCATCTGGTCAACGACGCGCTGGACCTGGCCCGGATCGAGTCGGGGCGCCTGGAACTGCAGGCGCAGCCGTTCCAGCTGCAGCGACCGATCGACGACGTCTGCGCGTTGATGGCCGCGCTGGCCGGGCAGAAGGGGCTGCGGTTCGTGGTCGACAACACCTTGCCGGCCGGCACCCGCACGGTCGGTGACGAGCTGCGCGTGCGCCAGATCCTGCTGAACCTGCTGGGCAACGCGGTCAAGTTCACCAGCCACGGCGAAGTACGGTTGACGTTGCGCGCGATCACGGCCGGCCGCGGGTTGCACATCGAGGTATCCGATACCGGACCGGGCATCAGCACCGATCAACAGGAGCGACTGTTCCGCCGCTTCGAGCAGGCCGATGGCGCCCGCACCGCCGCGCAGTACGGGGGCAGCGGGCTGGGTCTGGCGATCTGCCGCGAGCTGGCACTGGCGATGCAGGGGCAGATCGGCGTGCAGAGCCAGCTCGGCGTGGGAACGCGTTTCACGGTGACCCTGCCGTTGCCCCTGGAGCAGGGAACGACCGGCGCGCCGGGCGCGGCCGAGGGCGAGCAGTGGGTATTGCCGCCGCTGCGCATCCTGCTGGTGGAGGACGATCTGACCGTGGCCGAGGTGGTCAGTGGCCTGCTATCGGCGCGTGGCCACCAGGTGGTCCATGCCGAGCACGCATTGGCGGCGCTGCGCGAGGTCAGCGAGGCACCGTTCGAGGTGGTGTTGATGGATCTGGATCTTCCAGGACTGGGCGGCATCGCCTTGGCTGAGCACCTGCGCGGCCAAGGGTTCGAGATGCCGCTGATTGCGGTCACGGCGCGCACCGATCCATCGATCGAGCAGCAGGCCCGCGACGCAGGCTTCGATGCCTTCCTGCGCAAGCCGGTCACCGGCGATCTGCTGGTGGAGGCGATCGCGCGCGTATTGCACGCCACCCGGTAGCAGCGGACCGTTGGTCCGCTGACGGTGCGTGCCCGCCGTTACTCGGCGACTTCCTCAACGTCGCGTGGCGAGGGCCGCGTGTCCGGCAGTTGCCAGAAGATCAGCGTGGAGGTCAGGGTGATGGCGCCGACGCAGACGAAGGTGGCGTGCAGCGCAGCCGTCGCGCCATGCGAAGCATCGAGATGATTGAACGCGGCGAGCAGGCTGCCGGCAGCAGCCGCACCAAAGCCGGTTGCGAGCATCATCACCATCGAAAGAAGACTGTTGCCGGCACTGGCGAAGTCGCGGTCCAGATCGCGCAGGGTCACGGTGTTCATCACGGTGAACTGCAGTGAATTGACGGCACCGAACAGGGCCAGCTGGATGATGCGGATCCACAGCGGCTGGCCGGGCGTCATGAAGATGAAACTGGCCATCGCCAGGCCGACCAGCACGGTATTGACCATGAGCACGCGGCGATAGCCGAAGCGCTCGACGAGCTTGACCGCGTACCGCTTGGAGACCATGCCCGCCGCGGCGACCGGGATCATCAACAGGCCGGCATTCATCGGGCTCATGCCCATGCCGACCTGCAGCAGCAGTGGAATCAGCAGCGGCATGGCGCTGCTGCCGATACGTGAGAACAGGTTGCCGAGGATGCCGATGCGGTAGCTGGGCACGTGGAACAGCGCGAGCGAGAACAGCGGCGCCGTGGAGTTGGCGGCGTGCAGCCAGTAACCGACGAGGGCGGCCAGGCCGGCGACGGTCATGAGCATGACCAGTGCATGCGGGGTGGCCATGCCGGAGATGCCGTCCAGCGCGAGGGACAGTACGACCATGCCGAAGGCCAGCATGAGGTAGCCGGCGATGTCGAAGCGTGTGCGGTGTTCGGCGTAGTGGTCCGGCATGATCTTCATCGCCGCGACGTAGCCGATGATGCCGATCGGCAGGTTGATCAGGAACACCCAGTGCCAGGAGGCGACTTCGACGAGCCAGCCACCCAGGGTGGGGCCGATCAGCGGGCCGATCAGGGCGGGGATGGCGATGAAACTCATGGCGCGAAGGAATTCTTCGCGGGACACCGAGCGCATGACGGCCAGGCGGCCGACCGGCAACAGCATGGCACCACCGATGCCCTGCAGGACGCGGGCGCCGACGAGCTGGTGCAGGGTCTGGGCGAGCGCGCAGGCGAGCGAGCCGAGGGTGAACAGGATGATCGCGACAAGGAAGGTGCGTCGTGTGCCGAAGCGGTCGGCGATCCAGCCGGAGGCAGGGATGAAGGTGGCGACGGCCAGGGCGTAGCTGAAGACGACCGACTGCATCTGCAGCGGGCTTTCGCCGAGGCTGCGGGCCATGGCAGGCAATGCGGTGTTGACGATGGTGGAGTCCAGCATCTGCATGAAGATGGCCAGCGATACGAGCCACAACAGGGGCCGGATCGAGGCGTAGCTGCTGGTCGTCATGGTGCGGGCCTTCGTCAACGAGGGCGATATGATCGCCGATGTAGGATCAGGGTGTGGTCAAGAGCCGAAGCCGAAGCCGAAGCCGAAGCCGAAGCCGAAGCCGAAGCATCGGCTCGGTCGGTGTCGCGGAGAGGGTGCGGCACGGGTGGGTTGGCGGGACACGCCGTAAATCCGTCCATGGAGGCTCATGTCGCGCCATCCATGGCGCTCATGGTCCCGACAACCCACCCGCGCCAACGCCTGCACACATGGTCGGTGCGCATGGGGTAAAGCGGGGGCTGTGCGCGGCGTAGGTAGAGCCGGCCGTTGGCCGGCTGCGTGGCGGCTGGTCGCGGCCCTGTTAATCTTG
The DNA here is from genome assembly GCA_003484865.1 of Stenotrophomonas sp. GTDB lineage: Bacteria > Pseudomonadota > Gammaproteobacteria > Xanthomonadales > Xanthomonadaceae > Stenotrophomonas. The sequence goes on along the minus strand of DMZT01000262.1, from coordinate 3,939 downwards.
GCGCCTGGACTTTCACGAGTGTTGGCAATGAATCCATTGCGTTGGAGTTTCCGCGCCCAGTTCCTGTTGGGGTTTCTGGTCTGCGCGGCACTGTTGGGGTATGCGATCTTCCTGCAGTTGAAGATGGGGTTGGAGCCGTGTCCGTTGTGCATTTTCCAGCGGATTGCGTTCGCGGCGCTGGGGCTGTTGTTCTTGATCGGGGCGCTGCATGGTCCGCGGGATCCGGCCGGGCGGAAGACGTATGGGGTGCTGGCCTTCATCGCGGCGGCGGTCGGTATCGGCATTGCCGGTCGCCACGTGTATGTGCAGCTGCTGCCGCAGGATATGGGCTCGAGCTGTGGGCCGCCGCTGAGTTTCCTCAGTGAGACGATGGGGCCGTTCGAGGTGTTCCGCACCGTGCTGACCGGTACCGGCAACTGCGGCAACATCGATTGGCAGTTCCTGGGCCTGACGATGCCGATGTGGAGCCTGGTGTGGTTCGCGGCCTTGGCGGTGTGGGCGCTGGTGACGGCGTTCCGGGCGCGTCGGCGCCACTGAGGCCGGTCTCACGTCAGCTACCCGACCTGACGCGCGTCTGGCGGCCAGGCCGGGTGCTGCGATCAGGCAGGGATGCTCCTGAGCTGATCAGACGGCAGGGCTTCCTCGCTCAGGTCAGAAGTCCTGCTGCAGGCTGAGATAGGCGCCGCGGCGGGGACCCCACTGCGGGGCGAAGACGCCGATGCCGCCGCCGTCGCGCAGTTGGTAGCTGCGATCCAGGGCGTTGACCAGCGCGAGCTGTGCGTGCAGCGGGTGGCCGCTATCGGCGTTGAAGTCGTGGCCGGCGCTGAGGTTGAGTTGCAGGTAGGCCGGGAGTTCGCCGCCGTTGGGGATGCCGTCGGCATCCGAGCGCAGGCCGCTGCCGAAGACGTAGTCGGCGCCAAGACGGTTGTGGCCGGCGAAGGCGTAGCTGATACCGCCGGACGAGGTCAGTTTCTGATCGTGGTCCAGATGGATCCAGTTGTTCTGGACGTAGGCCAGTGCCTCGGGATCGAGGTTGTACTGGCCGGTGATGACCTGCTTGCCCATGGCCTTGTTGTAGGCGGCGTTGACATAGGCGCTGAGCGGGCCGTTGCTGTAGTCGGCGCTGAATTCCACGCCGTGGATGTGGCCGAGGCGATAGTTGAACGTCGAGTAGATGTAGGCGGCGCCGAACTGGCCTTCGTCCTGCAGGCGGTCGACCTTGCGGTCGTAAGCGTCCAGGCCCAGGGTGAGGTGTTCGCCCAGCTGCTGGGAGACGCCGATGTCGTAGTAGTCGCTGCGCTCGGACAGTGGCGTGGTGCTGCCTCCGGCCGGTTGCTGGTTGGTGGTGCCGTCGTAGAGCGCGATGTCACTGCTGGCCACCAGTTCGCTGGCCGGCGGGGTGAAGTAGCGCGAGTAGCCGGCGTGCACGGTGGTGCTGTCGGTGGCGTTCCAGACCACACCCACCCGCGGGCTGAGCTGGCCTTCGGTGCCACCGAACGCCTTGTAGCGGTCGCCGCGCAGGCCGTAGTTCACGGTCCAGTCGTCGCCGAGGCGCCATTCGTCCTGCAGATAGACCGCGGTGGTGGTGGCGTTGAAGGCGCTCGCCTCCGGAATGCGCCGGGGCGTGGTGCTGGCCTGTTGGCCGTCGGCGTCGACCGGGAACACCCAGGTGTCGCTGCCGGCGCGGGCGCGTTCGGCGTTGACGTACAGGCCGTAGCGCAAGGTGTGGCTTTCGCCCAGCGGGGTGGAGAAATCGGCCTGCACGGTGTTGGCGCGGTTGCTGCGCTCCACCTGTGAGGCAACGCCGTTGAAGATCAGATCGCCGGCCAGGTCCGGGTGGAAGGACAGGTCGCTGTACCGCTGCCCGGCCGAGACCTGGTAGGCGGTGCTGCCCAGCGCGCCCTGCAGCACCAGCATGCCGAAGCGGGTGGTCTCGCGCTGGGTTTCGTCCAGCGCGGCGGAGTCCGCAGTGACCGTGTCCAGGTAGCCGAACTGCGGGGTCTGGCCGGGGTTGACCGGGATCTGGAAGCGGTTGTTGGAGAACCCGGCGAACAGGCTCAGGCGGGTGTCGTCGTTGACCAGATAGGTCAGGTCGGCGAATGCCTTCCCCTGGTGGGTGTCATCGTGGTCCGGCCGGCGCGAGGCGGTGGGGTTTTCCATGCCGACCTGGTTCTGGTCGTAGTTGCCGGTCAGATACCAGCTCCAGCGGCCCTGGCTGCCCCACCACGAGGCGTTGGGGTTGACCTTGCCGTAGGAGCCGGCAGTGAGGCCGGCACTCCCGCCATTGCCCAGCTCGGCGCCGCTGCGGGTGGTGATGTCGACCACGGCGGCCGTGCGCTCGCCGAACTGCGCCGGCAGCGCGCCGTCCATCAGGCGGATGCTCTTGATCGCGCGGGCGTCCAGCGTCTGGCCGAAGCCGGAGATCGATTCGGGCAGCAGGACGCCGTTGAGCCGGTACTGGAGGTTGGCATGGTCGCCGCGCACGTGGACGCCACCGTAGGAATCCTGGACCACCCCCGGCGCCTGCAGCAACACCTGGTTCAACGGGGTGGAGGCGCCCAGCGGCAGGTTCTGGATGTCTTCGGCAGTGATCTGGTACTGGCTGCTGCCGATATCCGGCGACAGCGCATTGCGCGCCTGGTCGAGTTTGGCGCTGACCGTGACCGCGTCCAGATCGGTGACGGCAGGGGCGGCGCTGGTGGCGGCGGCGGCGAGGGCGGGCAGGCCGGTCAGGGCCAGGGAAACAGCAATACCGGTAGCAAGCAGGGAGGGCTTCATGAGGATGGCTTGGCTGGGCGATGGAGGAGGGGCCGGCCTGGCAAGTGTTACTCCGTAACAAATCATGCGCCTGTCCGATGCCGCTGGACCATGCGCGATCTGGCCGATCGCCGTGTCCTTTCTTCAGCGTTCAGCCTCCGGGCGCGTGCCCGCCCCTTTGCGCCGGGGGCGCGCTCTGCGACCATGACCGGCCCCACACCCCGGAAGTCCGTGATGAGCCTGTCCGCCCCGCCTGTAGCCGATCCCGCCGCGACCGCTGTCGACGCTGCCTGGTCGCCGGAGAGCTGGCG
>DMZT01000262.1:0-616 GCA_003484865.1 Stenotrophomonas sp. | reverse complement strand
GGCGCTGGATGCCGCCCTGCACGAGCTCAAGCGGCTGCCGCCGCTGGTGACCTCCTGGGAAATCCTGGCGCTCAAGCAGCAGCTGGCCGATGCGCAGGAAGGCAAGCGCTTCCTGCTGCAGGGCGGTGACTGCGCGGAGAACTTCAGCGATTGCGAATCCACCACCATCTCCAACCGGCTCAAAGTGCTGCTGCAGATGAGCCTGGTGCTGGTGCACGGCATGCGCAAGCCGGTGATCCGGGTCGGGCGTTTTGCCGGGCAGTACGCCAAGCCGCGCTCGGCCGATACTGAAACCCGCGACGGCCTGACCCTGCCCAGCTACCGCGGCGATGTGATCAATGCGCCGGAGTTCACTGAAGCTGCGCGTCTGCCGGACCCGCGCCGGATGCTGCAGGCGCATGCGCACTCGGCGATGACGATGAACTTCGTGCGGGCGCTGATCGATGGCGGCTTCGCCGATCTGCACCATCCCGAATACTGGAACCTGGAGTGGGTGCGGCACTCGCCGCTGGCCACCGATTACCAGAAGATGGTGTCCTCGATCGGCGATGCGGTGCGTTTCATGGAAACGCTGTCCGGCACGCAGGTGTACAACCTCAACCGGATCGATTTCTAC
>DMZT01000100.1 GCA_003484865.1 Stenotrophomonas sp. | reverse complement strand
AGCCGGGGCGGTCTTGCAGGGGCCTTGGGCGGCGGGCGATGCTGTGTGCCACGTCGCTCGCCAGCCAAGCGGATTGCCCGGCGCGCGCGACAAGGATGCCCGTATGAATGACCCTGTTTCGCCCCCCTCTCCGAGCCGCCCCCTGCGCTGGATCGTGCCGATCACGGCGCTTGTCGTGTTGGCCGGCGGCGGCGCCTGGGGCTGGACGCAGTGGCAATCGCGACAGGCGCAGGAACGACTGCGGGAAGAGAACGACCAGCTGCAGGTGCAGGGCCTGCTGGACAGCGTGGAAGCACTGCGCCGCGACCAGCGTTCGACCTCCCAGCGCGTGCAGGACGCCGCCGCCACCAACCGCGTGCTGCGCGATGAAATGCTCGGCCTGAGCCAGCGCAATGCGCTGCTTGAAGAGAACCTGGCCAAGCTGGCCGACAGCACCCGCCACGGCGCGCAGGCACTGCAGCTGGAAGAAGCCGAACTGTTGTTGAGCCAGGCCGGCCAGCGGCTGGCCTATGCCGATGACGCAGAAGGCGCCAAGCGCCTGTACGCGTTGGCGGCCGCCGCGCTGGACGATGTGCAGGGGAACGAGTATCTGAACCTGCGGCAGGCATTGATGCAGGAGCGCAATGCGGTGGACGCGCTCGGCCCCGGGGTGCGCGCGCAGACCCAGGCACGGTTGGCCCGGTTCGCCCAGGCCCTGACCACCCTGCCCGAACAGATCGACGCCCCCGCCGATACCGCTGGCGCCACGCCCTGGTGGCACCAGGTGCTGGCGCCGTTCGTGACCATCACCCCCACCCGCCTGCAGGGCCCGCTGACCGAAGCCGACCGCGTGGCCGCGTGGGATTCGCTGCAGCTGGAACTGACCTTGGCGCGGGCAGCGGTGGAGCGCGGCGATCAGCCGGGCTATCTCCAGGCGCTGGACCGCGTTGCCCTGTGGCTGCCGCGGCTGTGGCCGGATTCACCTGCTCTGCGCGAGCAACGTGCTGAACTGCAGCAACTACGCGCCTGCGAGCTGCGTCCATCGCTGCCCGAACTGGGCAGCACCCTGCAGCAACTGCGCTCGATGCGTAACGGGAGATAATCGATGAAGCCCTTTCAATCTCTGGTGGTCCTGCTCCTGGCCGTGGCCTTGGGCGTGATCGCCTCACAGTGGCTCGGCACCGAACAGCTGCGCCAGTTCGGCGAAGTGATCTACCGCTACGGCGGCACCGACTACCGCTCCACCGTGCCCCAGGTTGCCCTGATGGTGCTGGTCGGGCTGCTGGTGCTGTGGCTGCTGTGGAGTCTGCTGGCCTCGCCGTTCCGCGCCTGGGGCCGCTACCGCCGCAAGCAGGGCCGCGCGCGCCTGACCGAAGGCCTGCAGGCGCATGAACACGGCCACTGGCAGCGTGCGGAAAAACTGCTGACCAGTGCGGCTGAAGACAAGGAAGTGAGCGCTGTCGCCATGGTGACCGCAGTGCGCAGTGCGCAGGCGCGCGATGACGACGCTGCGGTCAATCAGTACCTGCAGCGCCTGGCCACCGAAGATGCCACCAGCCATGCCCTGCTGCTGGCCGAGCGCCTGCTGGTGCAGGAACGCCCGGTCGATGCGATCAACGTGCTGGACGTTGCCGCGATCCAGCCGCTGCCGCCGCGTGGCCTGTGGCTGCGCACCGAAGCGCTGGCACGTGCCGATCGCGCGCATGAGGCCTATGGCCAGCTGGGCGCACTGCGCAAGCAGAAGGTCCTGCCGGATGCAGCCGTGGCCGAGCTGGAAATCCGCCTGGCCGCACAGTCGCTGCTGGAAGCCGGTGACGTCAACGCGCTGGCCGCACAGTGGGAAGCCACGCCAAAGGCCCTGCGCAGCGATCCCGATGTCGTCTCCGCCTATGCGCTGCGCGCAGTGGCACTGGACTGGGACGAACCGGCCCTGCTCAACCTCGAACAGGCACTGGACACGCGCTGGGACGAATCGGTGGTGACGCTTTACGGCCAGATGCCGGTGGAAAAGCTGGCCACGCGCCAAGCCAATCTGCAACGCTGGTTGACCACGCAGCCCTCCAGCCCCGCACTGCTGCTGGCGCTGGGCCGCATTGCCGCCCGTCAGCGCCAGCACACGCTGGCCGAGGATTACCTGCACCGCGCGATCGCCGCCGGCGCCGGCCCGGCCGCGTGGGAAGCGTTGGGCGAGGTGTTCCTGGATCGCGGCGAGACCGCACTGGCCTCGCAGTGCTTCGCCAATGCCCTGCGCCAGCAGCGCGGCGACGACAGCGTGGCGCTGGCCCGTGCATCGGCCACCCCTCCGCTGGATCCGATCGTGCCCGAGCGCGCCACCATCGAAGAGCAATCACTGATGGGCGAACCGGCCCCGGTGCAGGATCGCCTGCACGTGGAACAGGGGCGCGTGCACGTCGAAGAAGATCGCCTGCACGTGGAACGCGACGAGTTCGGCAATCCGCGCCTGCCGTAAAGGGCGACGCGGCACCCGGTAGTGCCGGCCGCTGGCCGGCAATGCGGGGCCTCTGAGACGGTGTGGAGGAGCCGGCCAGCGGCCGGCACTACCAGAGCCCAATGGTGCACATCTCCGCCAGATACAAAAAAAGAAGGCCGCCCCGGGGCGGCCT
>DMZT01000118.1 GCA_003484865.1 Stenotrophomonas sp. | reverse complement strand
TGTCCGGCACCAGCGCCGACGGCATCGATGCCGCGCTGGTGCAGTTCCCCGCCGAGGGCGGTTGCCGCTTCGTCCATGGCCTGACCCACGACTGGGACCCGGCCATCCGCGCCGAGCTGATCGCACTGGGCGAAGGCGGCACCATCACCTCGCTTGATGCACTGGGCCGCCTTGATGCCCAGGTCGGGATCACGTTCGCCGCGGCCGCCAACCGCCTGCTGGACAGCGCGCGCATCGACCGCACCCAGGTGCAGGCGATCGGCTCGCATGGGCAGACCGTGCGCCATCGGCCGCTGGCCGACCCCGCCTTCACGATGCAGATCGGCGATGCCAACCGCATCGCCGAATTGACCGGCATCACCACCGTGGCCGATTTCCGTCGCCGCGACGTCGCCGCCGGCGGCCATGGCGCGCCGCTGATGCCGGCTTTCCACCTGGCGATGCTGGGGGACAGCGATGAAGACCGTGCCGTGCTCAACCTGGGCGGCATCGGCAATCTCACCCTGATTCCGCGCGAGGGCACACCGCGCGGTTTCGATACCGGCCCGGCCAATGCGCTGATGGATGCGTGGTGCCAGCGCCATCGCGGCGAACCGTTCGATGCCGACGGCGCGTTCGCGGCCAGTGGCCAGGTGGATGCCGCGCTGCTGGCGCGCTGGCTGGCCGATCCGTGGTTCGCGCTGCCGCCGCCGAAGAGCACCGGGCGCGAGCAGTTCCACCTGGACTGGGCGCAGGCGCAGCTCGGCGAGGGGCAGGTGTCGGGCGCGGATGTGCAGGCCACCCTGCTGGAACTGACCGCCGCCACCGTGGCCGATGCGCTGCTGGCGCACCTGCCGGGTGCGAAGCGGGTGCTGGTGTGCGGCGGTGGGGTGCGCAACCCGCAGCTGCTGCGGCGCCTCGGCGCGCGTCTGCCGGGCGTGGTGATCGAGTCCAGCGCGATGCACGGGCTGGATCCGGATTATCTGGAGGCGATGGGGTTCGCCTGGTTGGCACAGCGCACGCTGGCCGGGCTGCCGGGCAACCTGCCGAGCGTCAGTGGCGCGCGGGGGCCGCGGATTCTCGGGGCGATCCACCTGGGCTGAGGGGCCACGGCGGGGGGCGCTGCGTGCGCCGGTGATCGCCGATGCGCCATTCGCGGCGTGCCGCCGTTACAGCCCCTGCGCGTCCGGCAACGCCTGCAGGGCGGCGATGGCATCGGCCAGCGCGTCGACCTCGGGATCGTGGAAGCCGCTGCGGACCTCCAGTTCGCTGGCGAACAGGCCTTGTTCCAGCAGCGCCACGCAGGTGTCCTCGCGGGTCCATCCGCGCGCAACCGCAATGCGGCGGATACGTTCCAGCAACAGCGGGTCCACCTCCCGCAGCAGTAGATCAGCCATCGTTCTCCCCGTTGGCGCGCCGCCATCCCCGCGGCCACTGTGCCGGCATGATCCATCAGGCGCTGCCGGCACGCAAACCCCTCAGGCCGTGCTGCGGTCCCGGATCCGTGGCCACAGCCAGACCAGCAGCAGCAGGGTCGGGATGACGGTGGTGGCGCTGAGGATGAAGAAGGTGCTGTAGGAGCTCGCCTCCACGATGTAACCGGAGACGCCGCCGACGAACTTGCCCGGCAGGTTGGCCAGCGAGACCAGCAGCGCGTACTGGGTGGCAGTGAAGTTGCGATCGGTCAGCGAGGACATGAAGGCGACCAGCACGGTGCCGGCAAAGCCCTGGAACAGGTTGTCCGCGCTCAGCGCCGCATAGAACGCCCACAGCTGGCCCGGGTTGTGCGCCATCAACAGGAACGCCAGGTTGGACAGCGCCACGCCCAGCGCGGCGACCAGCAGCATGCGGCGGAAGCCGAACGCGGCCACCGCGATGCCGCCGAGGAAGGCACCGCCGATGCCCATCCACACCCCGAACAGCTTGGAGACGGTGGCGATATCGGCTTTGGTGAAGCCCGAATCCAGATAGAACGGACCGGCCATCACCCCGATCACCTGATCCGGGAACTTGTAGAGCCCGACGAAGGCCAGCAGCACCAGCGCCAGCACCACGCCGTTGGTGCTGAAGAAGCTGGCGATCGGCTGCCAGAAGGCCCCGAAGAAATCGATCCGGCGCTGGATGCGCACTTCCGGCTGTTCCGGCTCGCGGCACAGCAGCGTGGTGATGATCGGCAGGATCATCAACGCGGCCATGGCCAGGTACGCCACGATCCAGCTCTCGAACTGGGCCAGGTACAACGCGCCCGCGCCGGCCAGGATCAGGCCGATGCGATAGCCCAGCGTGTAGGTCGCGGCGAGTGCCGCCTGCGCGCTCTCCGGTGCGATCTCGATGCGGTAGGCATCGACCACCGAATCCTGGGTGGCGCCGGCGAACGAGGCCACCAGCACCCACAGGACCAGTGGGGTGACGCCGAGTTCGGGGCGCACGAACGCCAGCGCGAACAACCCACCGGTGACCGCGATCTGCGAGGCGAGCAGCCAGGAACGGCGGCGGCCGAGGAAGCCGATCAGCGGGAACGCATACCGGTCGATCAGCGGCGCCCAGACGAACTTCATCAGATAGAAGAAGCTGGCCAGGCTGATCAAACCGATGCTGCCCAGGTCCAGGCCGACATCACGCAGCCGCGTGGACAGGGTCTGCGAGGCGATCAGCAGGAACGGCAAGCCGCTGCCGAAGCCCAGGAAGGCCATCGTCAGCGCCGAGGGCGTACCGAAGGCACGCTTGATCCCCGCCCAGCCCTTGTAGGACATCGGCTCGACCGCTTCACTCATGGGGCGTAGTCCACCGTGAACGGGGCATGGTCGGAGAAGCGCTCATCGCGATAGACCGAGCAGCTGCGCAGGCGCTCGCGCAGGCCCGGGCTGACGAACTGGTAATCGATGCGCCAACCGACGTTATTGGCGCGCGCCTGGCCGCGGTTGCTCCACCAGGTGTAGTCCTCGCCCTGCGGGTGCAGCAGGCGGTAGGCATCCGTCCAGCCCTGGCCGGCGGCGATATCCAGCGCCTGGTCGGCATCCACGCACTGGCCGTTGAGCCAGTCGCGCTCGGGCGGCAGGCAGCCGGAGTTCTTCTGGTTGGATTTCCAGTTCTTGATGTCCAGCGCGGACCGCACAATGTTCCAGTCGCCGCACAGCACGTAGTCGCGGCCACTGGCCAGCCAGCCGGCCAGGATCGGGCGCAGCCACTCCATCACCTCGTACTTGAAGCCCTGGCGCAGATCGCCCGAGCTGCCCGAGGGGATATAGAAGGAGACCACGCTGAGGTTGCCGTAGCGCGCCTCGATGTAACGGCCTTCATCGTCGAACGGGGCCCAGCCCAGCGAGGTGATCACCTGGTCCGGCTCGCGCTTGCTGTAGATGGCGACCCCGCTGTAGCCCTTCTTGGTGATGGCGTCGCGGTAGAAGCAGTGGTGGCCGTCCGGGCGGAACATCGGGTCGGTCAGCTGGTCTTCCTGGGCCTTGGTTTCCTGGATGCACAGGACGTCGGCGTCCTGGGCGCGGAACCACTCGAGAAAGCCCTTGGTGGCGGCGGAACGGATGCCATTGGCGTTGAAACTGATGATGCGCATGCTGACCCGGGTCTGGAACGATACC
>DMZT01000102.1 GCA_003484865.1 Stenotrophomonas sp. | reverse complement strand
GGCAGCGTCTTGTACGCGGCGGTGAAGGCGTACATGTCGTACACCTCGCGGTTGGAGGTCAGGCGCCCATGGAACTTGGCGCCGTAATACGAGGCCGTGCCCTTCTCGGCATAGCCGCGGGTCTTGTCCATCACCTGGTACTGCTTGCCCAGCACCACGTACGGCGATTTGTTGCCGATCGCCGAGCGCGGCAGATCGACCACTTCCGGCTCCGGGATGCAGGCCACGTTGGGGATGTAGGTGGGGGTGCTGTCATTCACGCCGGGCTTGTACAGGCCGCCGGCGCGGTAGTCACCGCGCGTGCTCGGATCTTCCGCCGCCGCCTTGTAGGGCGACCCGTCAGGACAATGCGCCGGGCGTCCGCCCTTGCCCTGCACCACCGCGCCGGACGGTTTGCTGCTGCCGGCAGTGCTGCCACCCGGTTTTTTCGGCGCACTGCTGCAGGCGGCCAGTGCCAGTATCAACAGACCCGGGATCAGCCATCTGGAGCGTGCGATCGTGTTCATGCCGGCGGCAACTCCTGTCCGGCGATGGCCTGGGACAACTGGTACACGGCCATCGCGTACATTTTCGAGAGGTTGTAGCGGGTAATGGCGTAGTAATTCTGGAAGCCCAGCCAGTACTGCTTGCCGGTGCTGCCTTCCAGCGTGATCGGGGTGGCGGTCAGGCCGGCCGCGACCGGGACGCTGGGCTGGTAACCGCGCTGGGCCAACTGGGACAAGGTCCAGGTCGGTGCCCATTCGGTCGGATTGAATTCTTCGCGACCGGCCTGCAGCGTGGCCGGCACGGCGACCGGGCCACCGCGCACCCAACCGCCCTTCTTGACGAAGTAATTGGCGATCGACGAGAAGACGTCATCGTAGCTGTTGAACAGATCGCGACGGCCATCGCCGTTGCCATCCACCGCATAGTCGAGATAGCTGGACGGCATGAACTGGCCCATGCCCATCGCGCCGGCGTAGCTGCCCTTGATCGTGGTGATGTCGAGCTTCTCGTCGCGGGTCAGCGCGAACAGGCGCGCCAACTCGTCGCGGAAGAACAGCTCACGGCGCACTTCGCGCTCCAGCTTGGCCGGATCGCCGCTGCGCGGGTATTTGAAGGCCAGCGTGTACAGCGCATCGAGCACGCGGTAACTACCGGTGTTGCCGCCGTAGCTGGTTTCCACGCCGATGATCGCCACGATCACTTCGGCCGGCACGCCGGTGCGCTGCTGCACGCGCATCAGCTCTTCGCGGTGCTGGGCGAGGAATTTCTTTCCCCCCTCGATCCGCGCCTGGCTGATGAACATCGGCCGGTATTCGTTCCACGGTTTGACCCGCTCGGCCGGGCGCGACATCGCGGCGATGATCGGATCACGGATCTGCGCCTGGGCCAGGGTTGCCTGGATCTGCGCGGCGGGAATCCCGTAGCGGGCGGCGGTGTCACGCACGAAGTTGGCGCGGGCCACCTCGAAGGGCACCGGGGTCAGATCGACCGGGGCGGCATTGGCACCGGCGGCTTCGGGGGCGGCTTCGGCGGGCCCCTTGTTGCCGGCGGCCGGCGTGACCGGGACACCCGAGGCCTGCGGCGTCGGTGAAGGAGTCTGCGGCTGGGTCGCACAAGCGACCAAACCGAGCGTGAGCATGCAGGCCAGGGAGCGTCGAATCATCGCGGCAGGTTAGCAGGTCATGGATGAATTAAAACCCCTAAGACCATGAATCTCAACGGATTGCCTGAGTTTCTTTGCGGCCGTTAAGCCCGTGTGTAGACAGGCCCTGCCTCCCCCGCCCATTCATAGTCTGACGAAGACGCCGTCGCCGTCTCGAACGCGCGGCAATGCGGCCAGGCGCATGTCCGGCTCACCGCAGCCGCCCGGCGAAGGGCCATCGAGCAACGCACGTCTCACTTTTGAGAAAGATGCAGAAGGCACAAGAGGTTCGCCGGTTGCGTCCCCATCCCCGCAGACGCAACCGGCCAAACCGGACCCGATCGGCAGCGGCGCGGCGCGCATCTCCCCAGCGCGCGCCTCGCCCTTCTGCCTGTTGGGTCAACTACTCCCCGCCAGACTCCCCATCCGCGATGCTTGGCTCAGCGCGTCGTTGTTGGCGGGCCGCCATTGTGCAGGCCGTTTACGACAAGTCCATTGATCGAGATCAAGTCACTCCATATCTGTGCGCCACTTCTCACTTTTATCTCCAGGCGTTGACAACGTTTGCACCTGAAACCGTTTTCGTGTGCTGGGCATGCGCAATCGCGGTCGCGCCGACAGCTCATGTCGCATGGACGGGCTGATGCTGCCGCGCCGCCATCACCAGCCCGAAGCTGGCCAGCAGTGAGACCGCCGAAGTGCCGCCATAACTGATCAGCGGCATTGGCACGCCCACCACCGGCAACAGGCCGGAGATCATGCCGCCGTTGACCAGCACATAGACGAAGAAGACCAGGCCGGTGGTGCCCACCAGCAGGCGCGAATAACCACAACGCGACTGGCTGGCGATCCACAGGCAGCGCGCGGTGACGAAAAGGAACAGGCTGAGCACCACCGCCACGCCGACCCAGCCGAATTCCTCTGCCAGCACCGAGAAGGCGAAATCCGTGGTGTATTCGGGCAGGAAATCCAGCGTGGCCTGGGTGCCCTGCCCCCAGCCTTTGCCATGCATGCCGCCCGAGCCGATCGCGATCTTGGACTGGATGATGTTCCAGCCGGTGCCCAGCGGATCGTTCTCCGGATACAGGAAGGTCAGCACGCGATCCTTCTGGTATTGCCGCAGCAGGCCGAACCAGGCCAGCGGCGCGGCCACCGACAACCCACCCAGCGCGACCGCCATCCACCACCAGCGCAGGCCGGCCAGCAACAGCGCGAATACCCCGCTGGCAGTCACCAGCGTGGCCGTGCCCAGGTTGGGCTGCAGCAGGATCAGCACCGCCGGGCCACCGATCAGCAACGCGGCGGTCAGCACCGCGCGCGGCCGTGGTGGCAACGGCTGCTTGTGCAGGTACCAGGCCATCATCATCGGCAGACTGAGCTTGAGCAGCTCGGAAGGCTGCAGGTAGAACACGCCCAGGTTCAACCAGCGCTGGCCGTACTTGCCGGTGCCGACCACATAGACGGCCAGCAGTGGCAGCAAGGACAACGTGTAGATCCAGGGTGACCACGCGCGCAGCGTCACCACCGGCAGCCGCGACAGCCCCCACAGTGCGGCAAGCCCGGCGCCGTAGCGCATCGCCTGTGCATGCACGGGCCCGTCCACGCTGTGCAGGACGGCCAGGCCGGCCACCATCAGCAGGCACAGCGCGCCCACCAGGGGCAGATCCAGGGTGCGGAAAAAGAAATGGAACACGGCGCGTGCGCGCTGCAGTAGTTCGACCATGCGGACGACTCCTGTGGATGACGCGACGCACAGCGGGAGGCGACACGGCGAACAGAAAGCGGACCCGTCAGGCAGGCCGGCGCGAGCGCAGGACCGTAACACGCGCGGGCGCCGCAATCCTTAGCCGATGCGTACCGCCGGGCCACGGCGCACGCATCGCGTCTGCTCAGCCGTAGCCGCCGTGCACCGGATTGTGGCGACGCACCGCCATCACCAGCCCGAAGCCGGCCAACAGCGAGACCGCCGAGGTAC
>DMZT01000204.1 GCA_003484865.1 Stenotrophomonas sp. | reverse complement strand
TCGAGGCGGTGGTCAGCCGCAACGGGTAAATGGAGAGCCGACCGTTGGTCGGCTCTCCTTGATCACCAGCGCGGCGCTTTAGTGAGCGGCGGGGCCTGGTGCTGGCGGTCGTAGGCGCGCAGCTCGTCGCGGATGTGCGCGATGCGCTGGCGGCCCAGGGCGTTGCGGCTGTCATCGAGCACCACGCCGTCGAGCAGTTCGCCCATGCGCTGCACGGTCGGCAGCATCTTTTCCCAGGCGTCCAGCGCGGTCAGCGGCGCCGGCAGGGTCAGGAAGAAGGCGATCGCCGGCGTTTCCATCTCGCGGATGTTGGCCATGTCGAAACTGCCCGGCTTCATGATGCTGGCCATCGAGAAGATCGGGCCGCGCTCAGGATGGCCTTCGACCAGACGGTGGAAGACATTCATGTGGCCGAACACCAGGCCGGTCTTTTCCGCAGCGACGACGATGTCTTCGCCACGCAGCTGCTCACCAGCACGGGCGGCCACGAACAGCGAGACGATCTTGTCGAAATCCTGGGTGGTGCGCTTGCCAAGGTCACTGGCCGCACCGGCTTCCACCTCGGGCAGGCCGAGTTCGGGCTGGGTCACGCCGTCTTCGCCCACCACGGGCGTAGCGCCATCGGCCGGGGTCTCGCCCTCGCCAAGTACGGGCTCGCGGCGCTGGCCGTTGGTGCCTTCAGCACCCTCGACGCGACGCCCCTGCACTTTCTTTTTCGGACGGCCAAACAGGAAGATCGCAGCGATCAACAGCAGGCCGGCGGCCAGGATGCCGATGCGGAGCAGTGCCATGTCGGACATTCGGGAGGTTCTCCGGCTAAATCATTCAGGTACTTAAGGATGGCACGTCACGCCGCGCCCGCCAATCGTGCGGCTTCCTCCAGGTCGACACTGACCAGTCGGCTGACGCCCGGTTCGCGCATGGTCACGCCGGAAAGCTGGTGTGCTGCCTCCATCGTGGCCTTGTTGTGGCTCACAAACAGGAACTGAACCTTCTCGCTCATTTCCTTGACCATGTTGGCCAGGCGGCCGACGTTGGCCTCGTCCAGCGGCGCGTCCACCTCGTCCAGCAGGCAGAACGGCGCCGGGTTGAGCTGGAAGATCGCAAACACCAGCGCCACCGCGGTCATCGCCTTCTCGCCACCGGACAGCAGCGAGATGCTCGACACCCGCTTGCCCGGCGGCCGCGCCATGATCGCAACACCGGTGTCGAGCAGGTCTTCACCCGTCAGTTCCAGGTATGCATGGCCACCACCGAACAGGCGCGGATACAGCTGCTGCACGCCGGCATTGACCCGGTCGAAGGTGTCCTTGAAGCGGCCGCGGGTCTCGCGGTCGATCTTGCGGATCGCGTCTTCCAGGGTTTCCAGCGCGGTGGTGAGGTCGGTGTTCTGCGCATCCAGATACTCCGAACGCTGCGAGGCCTCGCCGTATTCCTGGATGGCGGCCAGGTTCACCGGCTCCAGGCGGCGCATGCGGCCGTCGATCTGATGGACCGTCTGCTCCCAGTCGGTGATGCGCGCATCCTCGGGCAGGCCGTTGATCACGTCCTGCAGCACGAACCCGGCCTTCTCCACCGAGGCCGACAGCTGGTCGGCACTGAGCACCAGCGCCTGTTGGTCGAGCTTGCGCTGGGAAATCCGCTCGCGCTGGGCAAGCGCCTGTTCGTCGCGCTGATGGCGGGTCTGTTCAAACGTGCGCAGCTCGGCATCGATACCATCCAGCAGCGTGCGCGCCTCGCCCAGCACCCGGTCGGCGCGCACGCGCTCACCCAATGCGTTCTGGTGTTCGGCTTCGAGCGTCTTGACCGGCGAATCGCCTTCGTCGAGCTGCGAATGCAGTTCGCCCAGGCGCGTATCCAGCTGCCCGCGCTGCGTGCTCATGCGCTCCAGTGCCTGGCTCAGCGAGGCGATCTGCGCCCGCTGTGATTCCAGGGTCAGTGCCAGCGAGTGCGCCGCTTCGCGTACGTTGCGGGCCTGGTCACGCGCCTGGTCGCGCGCATCGGTGAGCTGGCGGCGCTCGCCTTCCAGCGCCGCGCGGACCGATTCCAGATCCCCCATGCTGGTGACCGCATCGTCCAGGCGCGCGCGTGCTTCACGCACCTGCTCACGGCCGGCATCCAGCGTTTCCAGCAGCTGCACCAGTTCGCCTTCGATACGATCGATGCGGGTTCGGGCGGCTTCCACCTTGCCCTGCTGGCTCTGCAACTGCCCACCAAGTTCGGACACGCTGCGATGCGCCAGATACAACTGGCGCTGCGCGTCTTCGCGCTGCTGCTCACCGGCCAGCAACTGGTCACGGAAACCGGACAACTGCTGTTCCAGGGCCGCTTCGCGGTCCTGCAACGTCTCAATCTGCTCGCGCAGGGTGACGATCTCGCGTTCACGCAGCAGCGCGCCCTGCTTGGCCGCGCCGGAGCGCGACACGCGCACCCAGCCTTCACCCAGGCGCTCGCCACCGCGGGTAATGACCGAATCGCCCTCACCCAGCGTCGCCTGCAGTGCACGCGCGGCCTCGAGATCCTCGGCGGCATGCAGGCGCGCAAGCAGGCGACGGATCGCGGTGGGGCCCTGTACTTTCGCGGCCAACGAGGTCGGCGCGACGTCCAGCGCGTCCTGCTCGGCCGAGACCAGCGCGATGCGGCCTTCGCCGAGTTCGCCCAGCGCATCCACCAGCGTTTCCGGTGCATCGACCAGCACACCTTCGATCAGCTGACCGAGCGCGCTTTCCACGGCGTTTTCCCAGCCACTCTCCACGGTCAGGCGCTCACCGACGCGCGCGCCGGAGTCCAGCCCCCGCGCCTTCAGCCATGCCACCGCCGCGCCCTGCTCCTGGCCCAGCGCGGCCTGCTGCAGGGTTTCCAGCGAAGACAAACGGCCGCGTGCGGCCTGGGCCTGCTTGCGGATCTCAGCCAGCTCGGTCTGCCCGGTGCGCTGGCGATCCTGCAACCCGGCCACGGCGTGTTTGCGTTCTTCGACCTGCTCGTTGAGCGTGTCCAGCGAGGCCTTCTGGGTCTCGTGCTGGATGTGCAGCTCCTCGAACACCTCGGCCAATGCGTCCAGATCCAGCCCGGCACGTTCGGCCTGCAGCGACTCGCGGCGACGGTCGGCTTCCAGCACCTGGCGGTCCAGATAGTCCACGCGGGTGCGCTCGACTTCCCCGGCACGCGAGGCCTCGGAGGTGCTGCGGGTGTGGCTTTCCCAGCGCTGCTGCCAATCGGCCAGGCGCGCCTCGGCATCGCGCAGGGCTTCCTGTTTGATTTCGTTCTCTTCCTGCAGCTGCTCCAGGCGCGGCTCGGCGTCATCGACCGCCTCGCGCAGCACCATCAGCTTGGCCTCATCGCCACTGATGTGCTGGCCCAGATCGGCCAGCGCCTGCTGGGCTTCATCGCGCGCCTTGTTCAGTCGCTGCGACATCTCGCGCTGATGCTGGATCTGCTGCTCCAGGCGCGCCAGGGTGCTGCCGACCTGGTACACCTCGGCCTGCGCGGTGTTGAGCGCATCGGAGGCTTCTTCTCGGCGCAGCCGGCTGGTTTCGATGCGCGCTTCGGCGTCGCGCTGTTCGGCGATCAACTGCTGCAGGCGCGTTTCCTCGCGCGACAACGCTTCGCGCAGCCCGCCCAGGCGCCCATCCAGGCCGCGGTACTCCAGCGCCTTCCACTCGGCATCCTTGACCTTGCGCTCTTCCTGCAACGCCTGGTACTGCTCGGCCTGGCGCGCCTGGCGCTTGAGGTGCTCGAGCTGCTTGCCGATTTCCTCGCGCAGGTCGCCCAGGCGATCCAGGTTTTCGCGGGTGTGCCGGATGCGGGTTTCGGTTTCCTTGCGGCGCTCCTTGTACTTGGAGATGCCGGCGGCTTCTTCCAGATACACACGCAGATCTTCGGGCCGGGCCTCGATGATCTTGCTGATCATGCCCTGCTCGATGATCGAATAGCTGCGCGGCCCCAGGCCGGTGCCGAGGAACAGATCGGTGATGTCGCGGCGGCGGCACTTGGTGCCGTTGAGGTAGTAGTTGCTGCTGCCGTCGCGGCTGACGGTGCGCTTGACCGAGATCTCGTTGAACGAGGCGTACTCACCGGTGATGGTGTGGTCGGTATTGTCGAAAATCAGTTCGACGGCGGCCTGCGAGACGGGCTTACGGGCGGAGGAGCCGGAGAAGATGACGTCGGTCAGCGAGTCGCCGCGCAGGCGGCTGGCGGAGCTTTCGCCCATGACCCAGCGCACGGCGTCGATGATGTTGGATTTGCCACAGCCATTGGGGCCCACCACGCCGGTCATGTTGGTCGGCAGGTGCAGCGTGGTCGGATCGACGAAGGATTTGAATCCGGACAGCTTGATCGTGGACAGACGCATGGCGTGATGGTTTTCCGGGCGAAGGCCTGAAGCGACCCCCACCATTGTGGATTACGGAGCGGATTTACCCTTCAAGCCATTGATGTTGCAGGGTTTCAATGGCCCC
>DMZT01000205.1 GCA_003484865.1 Stenotrophomonas sp. | reverse complement strand
CTGCCGCACTTCGACCTTGTCGTCCTTGCCGACCACCATGGCGCTGGTATCGCCCTTGGGATCGCGGGCGATGCCCTGCATCGGCACCAGGATCGCGTTGTCGCGCACGCCGCTGCCCACCTGCGCACGCACGTACATGCCCGGCATCAGCACCTGGTCCGGGTTCTCGACCTTGACCCGCAGCGCGTAGCTGCCGGTGGTCGGATCCACGCTGACTTCGGAGAATTCCAGCGTGCCCTTGTGGTCGAACTCGGTGCCGTCATCGAGCAGGATCGTCACCGGCAGGGTCTGGTTGTCCTGCAGGCGGCCGCTGGCCAGTTCGCGGCGCAGCTGCAGCAGCTCGCTGGCGGACTGGGTCAGATCGACATAGATCGGGTTCAACTGCTGCACGGTGGCCAGCGCTTCGGCCTGACCGGCACTGACCAGCGCGCCCTGGGTAACCGAGGACTTGCCGATGCGGCCGCTGATCGGCGCGGTGATGCGCGCATACCCCAGCGTCACGTTGGCCGCGTCCAGCGAGGCACGCGCGGCGCCGACATCGGCTTCGGCCTGCTTCAGCGCGGCGATCGCGTTTTCGTTGTCCTGGGTGCTGACCGCCTCGACCTTGGCCAGCTCGCCGATGCGCTTGGCGCTCAGGCGTGCGGCATTGGCGGTGGCTTCGGCGCGCGCCAGCTGGGCACGGGCGCTGTTGGCCTGGGCGCGATAGCTGGCGTCATCGAGCTGATACAGCGGCTGCCCGGCAGTGACCAGGCCGCCTTCGGTGAACAACCGCTTGGCCACGATGCCGTTGACCTGCGGGCGCACTTCGGCCACTAGGAAGGCATTGGTGCGGCCCGGCAGCTCGCGGGTCAGCCCGACCTGCTCGGCTTTCAGGGTGGCCACGGTCACCTGGCCGGGGCCGCCCTGCGGACCCTCCTGCTCACCACCGCCACAGGCGGACACGGTCAGGGCGATCGCGAGGGACAGCGCGAGAAGACGGTACGGGGTTCTGGACATGGCGGTAGGGGCTCGCAGACGGAAAAGGGCGCGCCTGCAGCCCAACTTCCGATAAAAGCGAAGAATGACGACAAACAGGCAGCAAATGACGGCAAATATCCGAAACGAGACCCGCCGGCGTGCGCAGGCAGTCCTCGCTGAGGATCAGTGGGGCGCAAATATACATACATGCATGTTTGTTTGTAAAGCGGTACAATTCAGGCCGGTTTCATCCAGCAACTGCACAGCGCAATGGCCAGAAAAACCAAAGAAGAGGCGCAGGCCACCCGCGAGGGCATCCTCGATGCGGCCCAGGTCTGTTTCCATGAATACGGGGTCGCCGGCACCAGCCTGGCGATGATCGGGGCGCGCGCCGGATTCACCCGCGGCGCGGTGTACTGGCATTTCAAGAACAAGACCGAAGTGCTGACCGCGATGATCGATCGCGAGCGCGTCCCGTTCATCGAGCGCCTGCGACGCACCACCTCGGCCAAGCGCACTACACCGATCCTGGACCTGCGCTCGGCACTGCTGGTCTCCTTCCGGGAGCTGGCCGAAGACGAACGCCTGCGCAACATGATGGAAATCATGCTGCGCAATGATCTGTCGGTGGAAAGCCAGGCGATGCAGGTGCTGCAGCTGGAGGCATCGCGCGAGGAGCTGGGTATCTTCGCGGCCGCGTTCCAGCGCGCGCGCGAGTTGGGGCAGCTGCGCGAGGGGGTGGACGTGGACACGGTGGCACGCATCGTGAGCACCAGCCTGACCGGGGTGCTGTATAGCGCGATGCTGGAACCGGAGCTGTTCGAGATCCAGCGCGATGGCGCGCAGACGCTGGATGCGATCCTCAGCGCATTCGTGCAGCCGGGTGTATTCACCCCGGGCGCACCCCCGACCGCCCTGCCAACCGACGACGACGCCTGAGAAAAAAAACGGCGACACCGAAGTGCCGCCGTTCTTCCTACCACCCGATCGTTGCGTGCCGTTACAGGATGTAGCGGCTCAAGTCCGGATCCTGCACCAGCTCACCCAGGTGCGCGTCGACGTAGGCCTGGTCGATGCTGATGGTCTCGCCATCGCGGTCCGGGGCTTCATAGCTCAGCGTATCCAGCAAGCGCTCCAGCACCGTGTGCAGGCGGCGCGCGCCGATGTTTTCCTGGCGCTCGTTCACCTGGAAGGCGATCTCGGCCAAGCGGTCCACCGCATCGACCGTGAACTTCATCGAGACGCCTTCAGTCTGCAGCAGCGCTTCGTACTGCTTGGTCAGCGCGGCCTTCGGCTCGGTCAGGATGCGCACGAAGTCCTGCTTGCTCAGCGCGCCCAGTTCCACGCGGATCGGGAAACGACCCTGCAGTTCCGGGATCAGATCGCTGGGCTTGGCCAGGTGGAACGCACCGGAGGCGATGAACAGGATGTGGTCGGTCTTGATGGTGCCGTACTTGGTGGACACATTGGAGCCTTCCACCAGCGGCAGCAGATCGCGCTGCACGCCTTCGCGCGACACATCACCGCCACCGACGTTGTCACCGCGCTTGGCGACCTTGTCGATCTCATCGATGAACACGATGCCATGCTGCTCACAGGCTTCGATCGCAGCGCTGCGGATATCGTCTTCATTGACCAGCTTGCCGGCCTCTTCCTCGATCAGCAGCGGACGCGCGGCCTTGATCGACAGCGTGCGCTTCTGCGCCTTCGCACCGCCCATGCTGGAGAACATCTGGCGCAGCTGCTGCCCCATTTCCTCCATACCCGGCGGGGTCATGATGTCCATGCTGACGTTGGCCGACACTTCCAGTTCGATCTCGCGCTCGTCCAGTTCACCGTTGCGCAGCATGCGGCGGAACTTGATGCGGGTCTCGTTGTCCTGCGCGGATGGCTCGTTGCGCGCGGCCTCGGCATCGAAGCCGATACCGGTGCTGCGGCGCGGCAGCAATGCATCCAGGATGCGGTCTTCGGCGCGCTCTTCGGCCTGGGTGCGCACGCGGACCTTGGCCTGCTCGCGGTACAGCTTGACCGCAGTGTCGGCCAGGTCGCGGATGATCTGCTCCACGTCCTTGCCGACATAGCCGACCTCGGTAAACCGGGTGGCTTCAACCTTGACGAACGGCGCATTGGCCAGCGTGGCCAGGCGACGCGCGATCTCGGTCTTGCCGACGCCGGTCGGGCCGATCATCAGGATGTTCTTGGGCATGACTTCGTTGCGCAGCTCGGCCGGCAGCTGCATGCGGCGCCAGCGGTTGCGCAGCGCGATGGCGACCGCGCGCTTGGCGTCGTGCTGGCCGACGATGTGCCGGTCCAGTTCCTGCACGATCTCGCGCGGGGTCATGGTGGCGGAAGAAACTTCAATCTTGTGCGGCATGGGTGTGCTCACGAGGATATGGGGTGGAATGACGTATCACCGGCCTGCCTGGCAGCGACGTAACGCTGATGTAGCGCCACGCCATGCGTGGCTGACCGGATACCGCAGCCACGCATGGCGTGGCGCTACCGAGCGTTGACCCTCCGGGTCAAAGCTCTTCGACCACCACGTTGCGATTGGTGTAGATGCAGATGTCACCGGCGATGTTGATCGACTCGGTGGCGATCGTGCGGGCATCCAGTTCGGTATGTGCCATCAGCGCGCGGGCGGCAGACAGGGCATAGGAGCCACCGGAACCGATCGCGATGATGCCGTCTTCCGGCTCGATCACATCACCGGTGCCGCTGATGATCAGCGAGGTGTCCTTGTCGGCGACGGCGAGCAGCGCTTCGAGCTTGCCCAGGCGGCGCTCGGTGCGCCAATCCTTGGCCAGTTCCACTGCAGCACGCTGCAGCTGACCGTGCTTTTCCAGCTTGGCCTCGAACAGCTCGAACAGGGTGAAGGCATCGGCGGCAGCGCCGGCGAAACCGGCCAGCACCTGGCCCTCCCGGCCCAGACGGCGCACCTTGCGGGCGTTGCCCTTCATCACCGTGTGGCCAAGGGTGACCTGGCCATCGCCGGCGACGGCGACATGCCCGTTGCGCCGCACCGAGATGATGGTGGTGGCATGAAATACGTTGGGGTTCTGACTGGGGTCCATGGAGCCTCCGGGGTGACAAAGACTGAGGTGGGGTCTCTGCCCGACGCTTCAACCCGCCCCGCCCTGCGCCCGGATGCCGCAGCGGATCGATTCAGCTTTCGTTGCCGCTCTTGCGCCGCTTGGCACGCGGGTGCGCAGCGTCGTAGACCTTGGCCAGATGCTGGAAATCCAGATGGGTATAGATCTGTGTGGTGGCGATATCGGCATGCCCAAGCAGCTCCTGCACACCGCGCAGATCACCGGAGGACTCCAGGATGTGGCTGGCGAAGCTGTGCCGCAGCATATGCGGGTGCACGTGCTTGAACAGGCCCTGGCGCTGGGCGAGCTGGCGGATGCGGATCTGCACGGCGCGCTGGGTGATGGGCCCGCCCTTGCGCCCGGGAAATACCGGTGCGGTTGCCGCGCCGCCGCTGTCGGCGCGCCAGCCCTGCAGCGCGGTGCGTGCATGCGAACCGAACGGCACGCGGCGCTCGCGGTTGCCCTTGCCCAGTACGTTGACCAGCCCGGTGTCGAAATCCAGGTCGCGCCAGATCAGCGCGCACAGTTCGCTCAGGCGCAGCCCGGAGGAATAGAACAGCTCCAGCAGCGCGCGATCGCGCAGGCCGAGCGGTGCATCGGTGGGCAGTTCCACCAGCTGCACGGCTTCATCGGCGTCGAGCACCTGCGGCAGTTTGCGTGGTGCCTTGGGTGCTTTCAGGCCGGTCGCGGGATTGGCCTCGATGCGATGGTGCTTGAGCAACCAGGCATAAAAACTGCGGCAGGCAGAGAGTCGGCGCTGCAGCGACGTCGGTGACAGCCCACGGCGGTGTTCGGCAGCAATGAACTGGCGCAGCTGCGCACTGTCGAGCGTGTCGATCACCGCACCCTGCCCCTCAGCCCACGCCGCGAGTGCGTCCAGGTCGCGACGGTAGGCATCCAGCGTGTGCGCCGACATGCGGCGCTCCACCTGCAGGTGCGACAGGAAGTCCTGCGCGGTACTCACGGCGACTCCCCTCGAAGGAACGTCAGGGCGAGGCGAAGCGCTGCAGCGCTACAACCAGCGATTCGCCCATCATGCGCAGGAACAGCGTGCCCATGCCCGGGTAGAACCGATTGCCGTCGTGGCTGCCGACCGCGATCAGGCCGACACCCGGCAGCGGCAGCAGCGCGCTGGACTGCACTTCCTCGGCGCGCCCAGCGTACAGCACGGTGCTCTTTTCCGGCTGCAGGCGGCCGCAGATCGGTTCGCCGTCCTTGAGGCAATCGCGGAACACACCCAGCAGCGGGCTGCTCTCCTCGATCACCTGCAGCCACGGCGCCTGTTCCAGCCCGGAAACCGGATGCAGCACGATCAGCCGCACCAGATCCCCGGCGAAATCCTCTTCCAGCGAGGCGGCCATCGCCCGCAGGGTGTCCGCCGCCGAGTCCTGTTTCATCAGTGCCAGGGTCAGCTGGTGCGTGCGCACGGCCAAGCGCTCGTTGATCTGTGCGTTGGCGGCCAGATCGGCCAGCCGTCGCGACAGCTCACGGTTCTTGTCGCGCAGCACCTCCAGCTGGTAGCTGGCCAGTGACGCGGTGGGGCCGTCATCGCGCGGCACCACCAGGGTCAGGGCCAGATCCGGGAACTGCTTCAGGAAGGTCGGATGCCGACGCAGCCAGGCGGCTACTTCGTGCGACCCGATTTTCTCGGCGGTCTCGCTCATGCGTTCCACTCCCCATCAAAGACGAAGGCTGCGGGTCCGGACATCACGATCTGTGCATCATCGGCCGGCCAGCGGATGCGCAGGTCACCGCCGGGCAGCGACATCGTGGCATCGCGCTGCAGGCGACCGCGCTGCATCATCACCACGGCCGCAGCGCAGGCGCCACTGCCGCAGGCCAGGGTTTCGCCGGCGCCACGCTCATACACGCGCAGGCGCGCGTGCTGCGGGCCGAGCACCTGCACGAAACCGACGTTGACCGATTTCGGGAACGAGGCGTGCTGCTGCAGCAACGGGCCCAGGCGCTCGACCGGGGCGGCATCGACCAGGCCCACTTCGATCACGGCATGCGGGTTGCCCATCGAGACCGCGCCGAAGCGCACCGTGTCGCCCTGCAGCGGCAGCAGGTATTCCTCGCGGGCGCGGGCGAAGCCGATCAGCGGCACGTTCTCCGGCTCGAAACGCGGCACGCCCATGGCCACCGCGTACTGGTCTTCGCCCAGGCGTTCGACTGCATGGGTGGTGACCGGGCTATCGATCGCGAAGGTGCTGCCGGTAGCCGCGCCATCACGCACCAGCCAGGCCGCCACGCAGCGCGCACCGTTGCCACATTGCTCGGAACGGCTGCCATCGGCATTCCAGATCCGATACGAGGCGACCGAGCCTTCCGCCTTGGGCGGCTCGATGGTCAGGATCTGGTCGCACCCCACGCCGGTGTGGCGATCGGCCAGCCGCGCGGCCAGCGCAGCATCCGGCGGTGCGCTGCCATCGCGCAGGTCCAACACCACGAAATCATTGCCGGCGCCATGCATCTTGGTGAAGCGCAGCGCCGCGGAGGTGTTCGACTTACTCATTCCCGTCATTGGCCTTCAGCGCCGGCGCTTCAACGGGATCGGGAACCACCGGGGAATCGGTATCGGCATCGGCGGCCGGCGGCGTGGCGTCGGCGGCGGCCGGTTCAACCAGCTGTTCTTCGACCGGGACCGGCTTCTGCGGCAGGACCAGCGGGCCCTTGTTGCCACAGGCCGACAGCACCAGCAGCGCCGAGGCGGCCAGCGTCAGGGAGATGAGGGTACGGGGGGATGTCTTCATCCTCCGAGTATAGCCGCGGTGTTTGGGCGCTTGGGTGCCGGCTGGATGAACGGGCAGCGCTAAAAATCACGCCCTTGGAGGCACCCTGGTCGTGCCGGCCAGCGGCCGGCACTACCGGAGCCCATCCTCCGGCGGCAGCGGCCGACACCACAGCCACAGCGCCACGCAGGTCATGCTGCCGATGGAGAGCCACTTCACCCAGGCGATCGGCACGCACCACAGCATGATGCCCGCGCACACCGCCATGGTCAGGGTCGCCATCCATTTCCCGCGGCGGCTGACCGCGCCATGCGCCTGCCAGTTGCGGATCGCCGGGCCGAACTGCGGGTGCGCCAGCAGGCGGTTGTGCAGGCGCTCGGACCCGCGCGAGGCGGCCCAGGCCGAGATCAGGATGAACACGGTGGTGGGCAGGCCCGGCACGAAAATGCCCACGATGCCGGTGCCCAGGCTGACATAGGCCAGCAGCCACCACGCCCAGCGAAAACGCACCCGTCGCCGGACAGCCGGCGCTTCGGAAACCACAGGGCGTTCGGGCCGGGACATGGTGCCAGCATAGCGACCCGGACGGGCCGCCGCATGGCGGCCTCACTGCATTGGCCGACGACACGAGGTCGTCGGTCAACGGAAATCGCCGGCCAACCGAGGTGACCGGCCGCCGGCCGGCATTACCGGGAGGTGGTCACGCCGAGCTGGTCGAGCACGAACGCATACGACTCGGCCAGCTCGTGGTAACGCTGGAAGCGGCCGGATTTGCCGCCGTGGCCGGCTTCCATGTTGGTACGGAACACGATCGGGAAGTGGCCGGTGTTGTCATCGCGCAGTTTGGCCACCCACTTGGCAGGCTCCCAGTACTGGACCTGCGAGTCCCACAGGCCGGTGCCGACGAACAGGGCCGGGTACGCCTGCCTGCTGACGTTGTCGTAGGGCGAGTACGTGAGCATGTAGTCGTAATACTCGCGCTGCTCCGGGTTGCCCCACTCGTCATACTCGTTGGTGGTCAGCGGGATGCTGGCGTCGAGCATGGTGGTGACCACATCGACGAACGGCACCTGGGCGACCATCACGCGATAGTCCTGCGGCGCCTGGTTGGCCACCGCGCCCATCAGCAGACCACCGGCGCTGCCACCGGAGGCGGCGACGCGATCCTTGGCGGCATAGCCCTGGCGGACCAGCTCGCGGGTGACATCGACGAAATCGTTGAACGTGTTCTGCTTCTTGAGCAGCTTGCCGTCCTCATACCACGCACGGCCCATTTCCTGGCCGCCGCGGATGTGGGCGATGGCATACACCACGCCGCGATCGAGCAGGCTGACCACGGTCTGGTTGAAGCCCGGATCCATCGACATGCCGTAGCTGCCGTAGGCGTACTGGTACAGCGCGCCGGTGCCGTCCTTCTTGAAACCGTTGCGGTAGACCAGCGACACCGGCACCTTGACGCCATCGCGGGCCGTCACCCACACGCGCTCGGTGGTGTACTGCGACGGGTCATAGCCGATCACCGGCTGCTGCTTGAGCTGGCGGCGTTCACCGGTGACGGTATTGAGCTCGTAGGTGGTGGTCGGCGTGGTCAGCGAGGTGTAGGCGTAACGCAGCCACGGGGTGTCGTGCTCGCTGTTGGCAGCCAACCCCATCGAGTAGGCGGGCTCATCCGCCTTGACGTAATCCTGGCGGCCATCCGGGAACAGCAGGCGCACGCGTTCCAGGCCATTGGAGCGCTCGGCGATCGCGGTGAAGCCGTCGAACAGTTCGAAGCCTTCGATCAGCACGGCGTCATCGTGCGCGACCCAGTCCTTCCATTGGCTGCGCGCGGTGGCATCGCTGGGCGCGGTGACGATCTTGAAGTTCTTCGCGTCCGCCGCGTTGGTGCGGATCACCCAACGGCCGTTGAAGTGGTCGGCGTCGTATTCCACATCGCGCGCACGCGGCGCCAGTACCTTGAACGCCTGCGGGTCGGCAGCCGGGGCGTAGCGCGTTTCCGAGCTCACCGTGCTGTGCAGCTCGATGGTCAGGAAACGATCATCGCGGGTGCGGCCAACGCCCATGTAGAAGCTGTCGTCCTTCTCTTCATACACGAGCACGTCGCTGCTGGCCGGGGTGCCCAGCACGTGCTTCTTGACGCGCACGGTGAGCAGGGTTTCCGGATCATTCTCGACATAGAACAGGGTGCGGTTGTCATCGGCCCAGACCACATTGGGCGAGACGTTCTCGATGCGATCCGGCAGCACCTCACCGGTGCGCAGGTCCTTGAAGCGGATCACGTACTGGCGGCGGCCGACGTCGTCTTCGGCCCAGGCCAGCAGGTGGTTGTCCTGGCTGACATCGGCATCGCCCACGTTGAAGTAGCCCTTGCCCTCGGCCATCGTGTTGATGTCGAGCAGGATTTCTTCCGGCGCCTCCATGCTGCCCTTGCGGCGCGCCTGGATCGGGTAGTCCTTGCCGGTTTCGAAGCGGGTGTAATACCAGTAACCGCGGTCACGCGAGGGCACGCTGGCATCGTCCTGCTTGATGCGGGCGACGATCTCCTTGTACAGGGTGTCTTCCAGCGGCTTGAGCGGGGCCACCACCTGGTCGGTGTAGGCGTTCTCCGCATTCAGGTAGGCCAGCATCTTCGTGTTTTCGCGCTTGTCGTCGCGCAGCCAGTAGTAATCGTCGCTGCGGGTCGCGCCAAAGGGAGCCTTCACCGTGTGCGGGTGCTTCTCGGCGTCGGGCGGGGTCAGCGCGGGGGCGGCGTGCACGTTGGAGGTCATGAGGCTGGCAACCAGTAAACAAAGGGCGGGTTTCACGAGATAAGGCTCCTGGCGGGGGAATGCAATGGCGTCCGTGTCCGTGCAGTCTGTGCTGGCGGGTGGGCCAGCAGCAAGCCTGTCGTTGGTCACTGCGCCTATCATCAGGCCATGGATACTTCCCGCACGCCCCCGACCGGCACCGGCTACAGCCGCCGCAGCCAGGACATCGAACCCTTCCACGTGATGTCGCTGCTGGCCCGCGCGCAGGCGCTGGAGCAGGCTGGCCACGATGTGATCCACCTGGAGATCGGCGAGCCGGACTTCACCACCGCCGCTCCGATCGTGCGCGCCGGCCAGGCCGCGCTGGCGGCCGGCCACACGCGCTACACCGCGGCC
>DMZT01000206.1 GCA_003484865.1 Stenotrophomonas sp. | reverse complement strand
CGCTGCTGCGGGGCGAGGCGTTGCCGCCGGACCTGCGTGAGCGCGTCCGACGCGGCCTGGGCGTGGCGGCAGAGGACGTGGTGGACGCCCGCTGGGCCGACAACGGCACCGGCTGGCTGGCACTGCGGCTGCGTGATCGTGCGGCCGTACTTGCGATCCAGCCGGACTACGCGCAGCTGGAGGGCATGAAGGTCGGCGTGTTCGGGCCTTGGCTGCCCAGTGATGGCGACGAGGCCCAGTACGAAAGCCGTGCCTTCATTGCCGGCGACGGCGCCCCGGAAGACCCGGCCACCGGCAGCCTCAATGCCGGCATCGCGCGCTGGCTGCTGGCCACCGGCGAGGCGCCGGATCGCTATGTGATCAGCCAGGGCACGGCGATCGGGCGCGCCGGCCGGTTGCGGGTGGAGCGGCTGGGCGATGCGCTGTGGATCGGCGGCGACTGCGTGACCTGCATCGAGGGGCAGGTCACGCTGTGAGCCAGGCAGGGGCAGGGCGCCGGCAGCGCCATGCACCGCATGGCGTTATGGGCCGAGCGTCACCACGTTGTTGCGCTGGGTCACTTCCGCCGCGCCATCGGCCTGCATCACGCGCACGCGCAGGCCAGCGCGCTCCCCGGCCGGCAGCGGCAAGCTGACGGTCGTGGTCTTCGGCAGCAGGTCGCTCGGCGCCGCCAGACTCGGAATCTCGGCCCGGGCCAGCTCGCGGCCCTTCGCATCCTCCAGCACTGCCACGCCCACCCCGGTGGCGACGTGGCCCAGGCTGTGCACGGTCACCTGCACCTGACGCCCGTCCACGCGCACATCGCCGCGCCCGATGCCGAGGTCGGCACGCTGTTCGACCGGCGTGCCGGCCTGCACCAGCTCGAACTCGAACACCTGGCTCTGGCCCGGCACGAACCGCAGCGTGGTCGAGGCACTGCGCTCCAGGGTGAGATCGCGCGTGGTGGCCTTGCCATCGATGGTGTCATCGCCGTCGCGGTCCACGCCGCTGGTCATCCGCCATTGCCCGGCGGTGACGTTCCAGGTGCTCATCTCCGCATCCACTGCGTGCTTGCCCAGGTTGTAGGCGATCACCTTGAAGCGGTCCGGCGAGGGTGCATGCACCAGCAGCGCGACCTGCTCGGCGGCCTGCGGCTGGGCGAAGCGCCAGCTCACGGTGTGGCCCGGCCAGCTCTGGTTGCGCTTGAGCGCGATGCCACCCAGGCGTGCACGCTGCAGGAATTCGCTTGGCGCTTCGACACGGTCGGACCACCAGTGGCCTTCGGTGTTCATGTATTCGCGCTGCGCCTTGGCCTGGATGCCGTCGGCATGCAGCGCCTCCAGGTACTTCTTGTCGCCGGTGGCCTGCCACGCCATCAGGCTGGCGAAGCCGGTGCTGCCACCGTCGGCATCGCTGATGAAGCGCGGGTTCCACTCGGCACCGCGGCCCAGCGCTTCCACGTAGTTCTCGCCCAGGTTGGACAAGGCGCCCGGGCCACCCCGCTCGACGCGGTAGTCCAGCGCCTTGAGGTATTTGTCATCGCCGGTCCAGCGCCATGCCGCCCAGAAGGTGTGCATGATGTCGCCGCTGCCCGAGCCGTTGTTGAGCTCGCCGCCACGGGTCTTGCCGGTCGCCCAGTTGATCTCGTTCGGCAGCGCCCAGCGTCCCTTGTCGTCGGTGTAGGCGTGGGCCAGGTAGCCATCGGCCAGCCCGGTGACCAGCTTGCGACCGGTCGGATCGGCGTTGTACTGGCCGATCAGGAACGCCGGGTGCAGCACCGGGAAGGAATACGGCTTCTGCCATTGCCAGTTCGGTTCGCGGTACACCTTGTTGCCGCCGAACCAGTTGCTGGAGAACAGCAGATGGCCCTGCGGGTTGGGCAGGATGATGCGTTCGTCGAACGCCTTCACCGTTTCCATCAGACGCTCGACGGTGAGCGGATCGCCCCAGTTGAGGTAGAGCATCGCACTGTTGGTGTTGATGCCTTCCTCGTACGCGTGCAACTCATCGGTTTCGATGGTGCTCAAGCCGTTGCTGAACATCCCGTTGCGATACACCGCATCGGACAGCGCGGTCAGCGAAGCATTGAGCTTGTCCGGCTGCACGCCCATCAGCGCCAGGCCGGGCCACTGCTGGGTCAGGTCGGAGTCGTCGGAGATGCCGCCGCCGAAATCACCGTAGGCGATCTGGCGGTTGTCGATCCACCACTCGATGAAGCGGCGCACGTAGGTGAGGTCTTCGGTCTGCCGGAACGCCCACAGCGGCACGCCCTTGGGCGGCTCGGGCTGGGTGAATGGCGGCTTGCCCTGGCTGTTGTAGCTGATGTAGTTCCAGTACAGGCGCCCGAGTTCGTGGTCCGGGTCCACCCGCAGCAGATCACTGAGATCGGCATACACGCGCGCGTACAGGCGCTGGCGCTTGGAGGTAGTGTGCTCTTCGACCAGGAAGCCCCAGTTGTCACGCACCTGGTTGAAACGATCGGCGATGTGCTCCTTCTTCGCCTCCTCGCGGTCCTTGTAGACCATGCGGATTTCCGCACCGTCCAGCGAGGTGGCGTTGAACCCCGGTGCGGCCGAGGCGATGGAGATCCACAGGCTATCGGCGGTGAGCATGCGGTCGCGCAGGTCCAGCCACAGGGTGCGCTTCTGGCCCGGTTTGACCGAGACCGACACGTCGATCATGTCGCGCGCCGGCCAGAGCGGGTCCTTGATGCGGATGTTGAGCGGGATCAGGCCGTCATGGGTCGCCGGCAGGTCCAGCGTGGGCAGATCGATCGCGACACCGTCCAGGCCGTCATGCATGTTCTCCCAGCTGTGCGCCCAGCTGCGGATCAGCGGTTGTGCCGCCGGGGCATCACTGACGCCGGAGGGAATCAGTACGTGCACGATCGGCAGCGGTTGCGCGGGCAGCGTGTCGGCCGTGCGCTTGCGTGAGCCGGCGCCCTTGGGCAGCGCCATCACCGTGCTGCGTTCGGCCGCCGGGTAGCGGCCGTCGATGTACTCCCGAAGTGCCGCGATGTTGGTGTAGTCCGGCAGCGCCTGGCTGTCGACCAGGTAGCGCTGCTTGACCGTGCCCTCCGGCTCGGCCGCGTCGCTGACCTGGTAGGCCCAGATTTCCTGGATCGGCGTTTCCTGTTCGGTATTGCGGAAGTGCAGGACGCCGCCGGTCTGTGCGGCAATGGCATTCACGCTGCGCACCACGCCCTGCGGGCGCTGGAACAGGGTCTGCGACGGCTGGCCGTCGGTGCTGTGGCTGAGCCCGCCGAACGCGGCGCCACGCACTTCGATGCGGTTGACGCTTTCACCGGCCGGCAGGGTCAGGTCCAGCTGCTGGCCGCCCTCGACGTAGGTGTTCCAGTCGGGCAGCTGGAAGTAGTCGTTGCGGCCCGGCAGGCGCGAGCGGTTGTATACGCCCGGCCAGGTGGTTTCGGCAATGCCGTCGGTCGCCTTCCACATCCACTGCTTGTGGTCCTTGGTATCGGCGAACTCGACCTTGCGGATCGTGGTGGTCGGCGCGGTCAGCGCCGGCGGTGGCGCAGCGTCCCAGCCATGGCGGTGGCG
>DMZT01000207.1 GCA_003484865.1 Stenotrophomonas sp. | reverse complement strand
GCACGACTTGTGCGTGCTGCTGGCCGTTGCCGAGGCATACCGGACTCTGTGGGCCACTGGCCGGCAGGTCACGACGACCAGCGCCCAGCACGTCGACCAGACCCAATCGAACCTGAGCGCCGCAGATGAAGCGATCGAGCTGCTGCGCAGCCGGAGGCCGACCAATGCTGTCTGACCGCGAACAGGAAGACCTGGTAAAGGGCCTGATGGCCACGGCCGAGGTTATTGGTGACCAGCTGCGCCCAACCGCAGCGGCGTACATGGTGCAGGACCTGTCCTGCTACTCGTTGGCGGTGCTGGAGCGCGCGCTGGCCGGGTGCCGCCGGGAACTGAGGGGTCGCCTGTCTCTCGCCGCAGTGTTGGAGCGCATCGATGACGGCCACCCGTCCCCGAACGAAGCATGGGCCGTGGCCATCCAGGCAGCGGACGAGCGCAACACCGTGGTCTGGACCACGCTCACCCAGCAGGCATGGAACACCGCGCTGCCGTTGGTGCAGGCCGGCGACAAGATCGCCGCGCGGCCCGCGTTCCTTGAGACCTACGCCCGTCTGCTGAAGGATGCGCGCGCTGCACGCCTCCCGGCCAGCTACACCCCGTCGCTGGGCTTCGACCTCACCAGCCGCAATGCGGCGCTCACGGATGCCGTGAGCAAGGGGCTGCTGGCGCACTACCAGGTGAGCGACCACCTGCAGCTGACCGCGCCGACCCCGCCCTTCAATCCGGTGGCTCTGTTGGCCGGGAAGGTCGAGGCCTCCCCGGGCACGAACGCGAAGATCCTGGCGCGACTGGAGGAACTGGCACGGGAGCTGGCCGCCTGATGCGCTCGGACAACAACCAGCTGGACATCTTCATGCACGACGCCCGCATGACCGCGGCTCAGGAGGCGCCCCTGTGGCGTGCTGCCGCTGCGCAGGCGCTGGTGGACTTTCAGTTCAGCTCAGTGGTGCGGAAGGACCGCCACGACTACTACCTGGCGAAAGCGGTCGAGCTGGAAGAAGTCGCCGCCCAGTCCAAGGCTGCGGCCTGATGTGGTCCAGCGCTCCACCGCCGACGAAGACCGAGGCCGCGCGGATCGAGCTCGCCAAGACCGGCCCCTGCATGGCCTGTCTGATCCGGTTCTCAGAGGGCCTGATGGCTCAGCGCCACGTCGTCTACGGCTGCGAATACAACCACGCGAAGTCCGGAAACATCCGGCGAGGCCACTTCTTCGGGTACGCGCTTTGCCAGTGGCATCACCAGCGCTACCGGCATGAGCACATGACCCAGCAGCAGATGGTGGACCGATGGGGCCCACCGCTGCACTGGTCAAAGAAGTTTCACGAGGCATTTGGTTCGGACGACGAGCTGATCGCCCAACAGACCTTCATCAACGAACAGAGGCAGGCAGCATGACTAGCAAAACCAATCCGACCCCGGCTGCCGTGCGCGCTTGGCTGAGCGCGAACGTGATCGATGCGCCCTGGACGATGGTGGCGATCTGCGAAGGATGTGCAGCGGAAACGATTGACCAGCGCAGAGCCGTCCGAGATGCCGTGCGGTACTGCGTGGGCGCGGGGTTTATTGCGCGCACAGAGACCAAGATTGGCCCTGTGTACGAGCTGACGGGGCAGGGGATGCCGCGAGTGGTGCTGACCGACGCTGAGCGGAAAGAGCGCCAGCGCGAGAGGGATGCCGGCCGTGCCAGGTCTTCCCGCCGGCCGAAACAGCAGGCCGTAGCAGCCCCCAAGCGGTCGCGCGCTGCCCGAGTCGCTATGCAAGCGGCGAACACCCCGGCCCCGAGCGCGGTGAAGGCCGCGCCCTCGGTGGAGACGATTGAGCAATTTCTGGCGCGTGGTGGGCGGGTGCAGCGCTTGCCGGCGCACTGGGAGCAGATGGAGCGGGCCGCATGAGCCGGGACAGCGCGTACAGCTACACAGGCCGGCAACCCGGAAACCTTGATGCGTGGCGGATCGGCGAAGCCTGTTCGGCCGCATCCAAAGCATCGGCTGGCGATCCCATTGACCGTGGCCTAGTGCTGTTGCGCGAGCTTGAAGCGAAGGGCTTTGCCGTCCTGCCACTGGATACGACCCGCAATGGCTGCTGAGCGTGTGCTGGAGCTGGTCAGGGTGGTGAGTTCAATCAACGAGAGCACAAGGGGAAAGGCCATGGGGAATGTACGTGAGCTGCTGTCCAGCCGGATGGGGCCAACAACCGTGAAATTCGACACCGGCCGCGGCGGTACGCCGGATCTGACCACGCAGGACATCGCCGCAGCGCTGGGAATGGTGCCCGCCGGCCTCGGTCGTGAGCTGCTGGAGGCCTTGTGGTGGCCAGAGAGTGCGGCGCGGCGCATCGACCATCTGCGAAAGGCCGTCATCGCGCTGGTGGCTCCGGAATACAACCGACACCAGCAGGTGCTGAGCCTGGCGCGGACGGAATACGGCATTGCCAAAACCTGTATGGGCTGGGCGGGCAATGCGGTCACGGACATGCAGCGTCGAGAGTTCGCGCGCGCTGAGGCAAAGCTAGAGGCCACGCGCGCGCTGTGTTGGCCCATCAGCACCATGGAGCAGCTAGGCGGACTTGCGGTGGCGGTGATCGGCGAAATGGCGGCTGCCGGCTGCTGCAAGCGATGCGAGGGATTGCGCACACAGGCTGCACCGGAGGGCACCGGCGTCGTGGAGTGCGAAGCATGCGACGGCAGTGGCCTGGAGCAACTGAGCGGCCGGAAGCGCGCAACAGCCATCGGGGCCGACTGCTCGGCATACAGCAGGTTCTGGCAGCCAGTCTACGAGTGGATGCTCATCCAGATGCGAGCCGCAGAGAACGAAGCTGCGCGCCAGTTCAGGCAGGCGCTTTCGCGCGCTGCATAGCGATGACTTGAAGGGTCATCGGAAACAGGGGCATTCTTGCCACTATCCAGACGCAAGCCCCGGCCACAGCCGGGGCTTTTTCTTTGCCCGCTTCCCAGACCGGATTAACCCTCGCGCCAAGCCGGCAGCGGGGCGGGCACCTATTGACCAAACCGGGAGGGGCGAAATGCCGAACCGGACAATCCACGGGGCAACCATGCGGGACGAAATCATCAGCACCGCGGCGAGTGCTGCGGCAAAGGTCACGCCGCCGGTCGCGGTGGCCGGTGCAGTCGCTGGCGGCGTCAACCTCGACCGCCTGGTCGTGATCCTGACCGTCGTTTACCTGGTCGGCCAGATCACCTATCTGGCGTGGCGCTGGGTTCGCGAGTGGCGGCAGGCTGCCAAGGCGGCCAAAGCATGAGCCGGGCCGGCGGCGCATCAGGCCGGTCCCTTGTGGCGTTGCTGGTCCTGAGCGCTGCGGGCCTCGTAACGATCGTTTCCCGCGAGGGTTATACCGAGACGGCGGTCATACCCACCAAGAACGACCGGCCGACTGTCGGGTTTGGCTCGACCTTCCACCCGGACGGCACACCGGTGCGTCTCGGCGATCGAATCACTCCGGATCGCGCCCTGCACACCGCTCAGGCGCACATCGCGGGTGAGGAAAAGCGATTCCGCGCCTCGCTCCCCGGCGTCTACCTCACCCAGGGTGAGTACGACCTCTATTTGGACTTCACCTACCAGTACGGGACAGGCAACTGGCAGACCTCGTCCATGCGACGCCAGCTGCTGGTGGGCAACTACCGTGCCGCCTGTGACGCCTTGCTGCTGTGGAAGCGTGCCGGTGGCTACGACTGCTCGACGCTGATCAACGGCAAGCCGAACAAGGTGTGTTGGGGCGTGTGGGATCGGCAGCTGGAGCGGCATGCCAAGTGCGTTGCCGAGCTTGCCCCGTGAGTCGGGCCTACTTGGTCGTCGGCCTGCTGATCGCATGGGTCGTGTGCTGCGTGCTGTCGTTCGCTGCAGGCTGGTCCTGGCGCGGAGATCGCGCGGCTCTCAGTACCGCCACGGCCGAGGCTGCCGACGGACGGAAGGCCCTGGCTGGAGAGAAGGTGGCTCGCTCTGTCGATCGCGAGCAGGTAGCAGGCGTCCAACAGGCGGGAGATACCGCCGACGAGCGAGAGGAAAAGATCAATGCTGACTATCAAGAGCGCATCGCAGCTGCTGTTGCTGGCCGCGATGGTGAGCTTGGCAGGCTGCGCGGCCACTGGGCAAGTTGCGAAACCAGCCGCCTGGCCGACGGTGCCGCCGCTGCCGCAGCCGCTGCAGAACAAGACCGACTACGCCGGCTCGGTGCGGCACGAATTGTACGGGCCTGCGAGCTCGCCCAGTCCGAGCGAGACGAAACCGTAGACCGATACCGATCCGTCGAGACGGCCATCAACGGCGCCAAGCGCCCCTGATCCTTGGAGATCACCATGTCCCGAACCATCAAAGTACTCGGCGTCACCCTGTGGCCGACTCCCTCCCAACGGCTCGCACAGCGCCTGCGTGCCGTCGAGGTCGACGCTGAGGCATTGCGCGCCGAGCTGGCCGAGGTGAAGGCGCACAGCGAGAATGTGGATTCCGCCGCCGGCTCACAGATCACCTCGCTAAGCAGCCAGCTGGCCGCGGTCAACGGGGTTCTGATCGAAGTGCAGGGTCGCTTGCCTCCGCAGCCGAAGACCAAGAAGGCCAAGGCCCAGGTCCGCCGCC
>DMZT01000296.1:1336-9730 GCA_003484865.1 Stenotrophomonas sp. | reverse complement strand
GGGGTGGCCGGTGCGGCGCCCTTGTTCTTGGGCTGGATGACCGTGCGCACGCGGGTGCCGTCGCCACCGCTCTGCATGTTGCCGGTGCGGGTGTTGTACGTCATCTTCTGGCCGCTGTTGGTGCCGCGCGGCGACTCGACCTTGTAGTTGCCGGTGAGGATGATCACTTCGCTGTTGACGTTGTAGTCCATGTTGTCGGCCCAGGCATTCATCTTGGAGCCGTCATCCATTTCCTGTTCCAGTGTGGCCTGCTTGCCGGTCAGCACGACGCGTTCGATATCGCCGTTCTTGCGGAACAGATCGGCGTTGGCGGCGTGGATCACCAGGCTGCCCTGGGTGATCACCACGTTGCCGGTGAACGTGCACTTGCCCGCATCGTCGGTCAGGTTGCAATCGTTGCTGTTGGATTCCAGGTTCATCGGCTGGTTGCGGTCGGACGACTTGGCCAGCGCCACGCCGGGCAGCAGCAGGGCGAGCAGCGCGAGCTTAGCGGGCAGCGTTCGGTTCATAGCGGGTCTTGACCTGTGAAAGGAGTTTGTACTGCCGGGTTTTCATGTCGGCTTCGAAGCCGACACCTGTCTGCGACAGGCCCGGGCGGGTCATGGTGACCCGGGCATCGGTCTTGGCACGGTTCTCTTTCGGGAACACGTCCAGATGATCGGTGCGGAAGGTGGTGGGCGGTGCACCGGCAACCTTGGGGCTGTCGCCGCTGACGTTGCCGATGAGCTTGAGCTGGTCGCCCTTGGCGCTGACCCAGCCACTGTCGCCACGCATTTCCCAGTGGTTGCCGTCCTGGTCGGGCAGCAGGAACACGGGCGTGGTCAGGGTCATCGTTTCATCGCTGCGCGCACGCTCCAGCAGCGGGGCGCGCAGGGTGGTGGATTCCTTGCCCTGTTCGTCCAGCGCCACGATCTGGAAATCATGCAGCACGTAATCCTTGGTGGCATCCTCGCCCTCGGCCGCGGGGGCCTTGTCGCGATGGTGCAGGGCCAGCCAGCCGGTCAGCAGTGCGGCGACCAGCAGCAGGCCACCGATGGCGGTACGCACGTTCATGCGCCGAACCTCGCCAGCACCGCATCCACATGGCCCTGGGCGGCCAACAGCACGTCGCACAGCTCACGCGCCGCGCCCTTGCCGCCATCGCTGCGGGTCTGCCAGTGCACCCGCTCGGCGATCCACGGGTGGGCATTGGCCGGCGCGACCGCCAGGCCGACCGCGCACAGCGGGCCGAGATCGGGCAGGTCGTCACCCATGAAGGCCACCTGGTCCAGGCCGATGCCGTACTGCTCGCACACCGCCTTGACGCTGGCCAGCTTGTCGCCAACCGCGATCTGGGTATCGATGCCCAGGTCCGCCCCACGCTTGAGCGCGGATTGGCTGTTGCGCGCGGTGATCAGCACCGGGTGGATACCGTGGTGTTGCAGCAGTTTCAGGCCGAGTCCGTCCTGCACGTAATACGCCTTGCTCTCGTTGCCGTCCTTGTCGTAGTAGAGCCGACCGTCGGTGAGCGTGCCGTCCACGTCGAAGCAGGCCAGCCGGATACGGCCGGCAGCGGCATGCAGGTGGGACGGGAAACCGGGCAACGGGGAGTAGGGCATCGTCTGGGGGCAGCTCAGCTGAATGGAGGAAGGCAACTGTGGTTTAAACCACCCGGGCCCGCAACAGGTCATGAATGTTGAGCGCGCCGACCAGGCGGCCTTCGGCATCGACCACCATCAAGCCATTGATCTTGTGGGCTTCCATCAGCTGCGCCGCTTCGGCCGCGAGCTGATCGGCCCCGATGGTGCGCGGGCCGCGGGTCATCACATCGGCGATCCGCGCGCTGCGCACGTCCAGCTCGGTATCCAGCGCGCGGCGCAGGTCGCCGTCGGTGAACAGGCCGATCAGACGGTTGTCGGCATCCACCACCGCGGTCATGCCCAGCCGCTTGCGGCTCATCTCCACCAGGGCTTCGCTGAGGCTGGCGCCGACGTCCACGCGCGGCAGCTCATCGCCGCTGTGCATGACATCGGTGATGTGCAGCAGCAGGCGGCGGCCCAGGCTGCCGGCCGGGTGGGAGCGGGCGAAGTCGTCGGCGGTGAAGCCGCGGGCATCGAGCAGGGCCACGGCCAGCGCATCGCCCATCGCCAGCGAGGCGGTGGTGCTGGAGGTCGGGGCCAGCGCCAGCGGGCAGGCCTCGGCCGGCACGCTGACATCCAGGTGAACGTCGGCGGCGGTGGCCAGGCTGGACTGCGGGCGGCCGGTCATCGCGATCAGGCGGTTGCCCTGGCGCTTGAGCACCGGCAGCAGCATCAGCAGCTCATCGGACTCGCCCGAATAGGACAGCGCCAGCACCACGTCGGCCTCGGTGATCATGCCCAGATCGCCGTGGCCGGCTTCACCGGGGTGCACGTAGAAGGCCGGGGTGCCGGTCGAAGCCAGCGTGGCGGCGATCTTGCGGGCGACATGGCCGGACTTGCCCATGCCGGTGGCGACCACGCGGCCCTTGCTCTGCAGGACCAGCTGGCAGGCCTGGCTGAACGCTTCGCCCAGCCGCTCGGCGACCGCGCCCAGCGCATCGCGCTCGATCTCGAACACGCGGCGGCCGCTGGCGACCAGTGCCGCAGCGTCGGCCGGATGGGGAAGTTGGGGCGAGACAGCCATGCGAGCGCCACGTGGAAGAGTAGAATGAGCGCTCATTTTATTAGGAAAGCCCGTTGGACGCCGAGACCATCCGCAATCTGATCGAAACCGGCCTGCCTGGCGCCCGCGCGGACGTGCAGGGTGACGACGGCGTGCACTTCGAGGCCACCGTGGTCTGCGACGCCTTTGCCGGCAAAATGCCGCTGGCGCGTCACCGCATGGTCTACGCGACCCTGGGCGATCTGATGGGCGGGGCGA
Source organism: Stenotrophomonas sp. (assembly GCA_003484865.1). GTDB lineage: Bacteria > Pseudomonadota > Gammaproteobacteria > Xanthomonadales > Xanthomonadaceae > Stenotrophomonas. Next base: position 6,850 of record DMZT01000296.1, on the reverse strand, counting down.
TTCATGCGCTGGCGCTGAAGACCGTCACCCCGGGCGAAGCGGGTTAGTCCGCGGACCGATTAGATCAGCCGACCAATCAGATCAGCCGACCAACGGTCGGCTCTACCTCAATTCAAGTAGATTCCATGGCCAAGATCGTAGTGACCGGCGGCAAGCCGCTGCACGGTGAAGTGAACATTTCCGGCGCCAAGAACGCTGTCCTCCCCATCCTGTGCGCGACGCTGCTGGCCGATGCGCCGGTGGAGATCACCAACGTGCCGCACCTGCACGACGTGGTCACCACCGTGAAGCTGCTCGGTGAGCTGGGCGCCAAGGTCACCATCGACCAGGGCACCCTCTCGCGCGGCAGCGCGATCGTGGTCGACCCGCGCTCGGTCAATCAGCACGTGGCCCCGTACGAGCTGGTCAAGACCATGCGCGCCTCGATCCTGGTGCTCGGCCCGCTGCTGGCCCGCTTCGGTGCGGCTGAAGTGTCGCTGCCGGGCGGCTGCGCGATCGGTTCGCGTCCGGTCGACCAGCACATCAAGGGCCTGCAGGCCCTGGGGGCGGAGATCACCGTCGAGAACGGCTTCATCAAGGCGCAGGCCAAGCGTCTGAAGGGTGCGCATTTCACCTTCGACATGGTCAGCGTCACCGGCACCGAGAACGTGCTGATGGCCGCCGTGCTCGCCGAAGGCACCACCGTGCTGGACAACGCCGCAATGGAGCCGGAAGTCACCGATCTGGCGCACTGCCTGATCGCGCTCGGCGCGAAGATCGAAGGCCTGGGCACTGCCCGCCTGGTGATCGAAGGCGTGGAGACGCTGTCCGGTGGCCGTCATGAGGTGCTGCCCGACCGCATCGAAACCGGCACCTTCCTGGTCGCCGCGGCGATGACCGGCGGCAAGGTCACGGTCAACCGTGCCCGCCCGAACACCATGGATGCGGTGCTGGCCAAGCTGGTGGAGGCCGGTGCGCACATCGAGACCACCGAAGACAGCATCACCCTGGACATGGGCGGCAAGCGCCCGCGCGCGGTCAACCTGACCACCGCGCCGTACCCGGCGTTCCCGACCGACATGCAGGCGCAGTTCATGGCGCTCAACTGCGTGGCCGACGGCGTGGGCGTGATCAACGAAACGATCTTCGAAAACCGTTTCATGCACGTCAACGAGCTGCTGCGCCTGGGCGCGGACATCCAGGTCGAAGGCCATACCGCGATCGTGCGCGGTGCCGAGCAGCTGAGCGGCGCGCCGGTGATGGCGACCGATCTGCGCGCGTCGGCCTCGCTGATCCTGGCTGGCCTGATGGCCGAGGGTGACACCACCATCGACCGCATCTACCACCTGGACCGCGGCTACGAGAACATCGAAGAGAAGCTGTCCTCGCTGGGCGCCACCATCCGGCGTATCGCCGCATGATCCTGCGCGGCCGGTTCACCCGCCGCCGCAAGGCGCTGCTGGTGCTGGTACTGATCGTGCTGGCGTGGCTGGGCTACGCCTGGTACGCCGGCATCGCGATCACCCAGGGCATCCAGCAGGAAGACATGGACTGGAACGCGGACGGCACGGTCAGCCGTACCGAAGTGTTCCAGTCGTTCTATGCGGTCGGCGTGGACAAGAGTGTCGACGGCAACCGGCAGTGCAGCACCTACTACTGGCGCGACACGCGGCAGCAGATCCGGGTGGACTGCAAGACGGTGTTCGGCGAGGCCAGGCCGGAATGAAAAAACGCCCGCGAAAGCGGGCGTTTTTCTTGGTCAGTTCATCCCTTTGATCGTCAGATCCAGCGCATCCTTGCCGCTCTCACGCTGCAGCAGACGCGCCGGCACCGGAAACTCCGGCACGATCCAGGCGATCAGCTCCTTGTTGCCGTCCACGCGCGAGACCTTGGTCGCGTCGTAGGACTTGCCCGCCACGGTGATCTTTTCCTTGCCGACCACCTTGTAGGACATCGGCTTGATCCGGCCTTCGTCCACCATGCGGTAGTTCAGCGGCTTGCCGGCGGCCAGATCACGCGCGATCGCCAGGTTGATCAGCAGGGCATCCATGTCGCCGGGCTTGAGCGCCACCGGACCACGGCGGTCCGGCTTGACGTCGCCGGTCCAGGTGGCCTGGTTGCTGTTCCAGTTGTAGTTGGCATCGACATTGCGCTTCTTGACCAGCAGCACCGAGCGGTCGTTGCTGGTCAGCGGGCGCAGGCGGCCGTTGGCCTCTTCGAACACGGTGGTCTGGCTGAGATCGGCCAGCTGGTTCTTCACGTTCAGGCTGTAGCGCCACTTGTTGGCGCCTTCGCTGGCCAGGGTCATGGTGCCGTTGGCCTGCATGCCCATGTAGCTGGCCTGGTAATCGGCCTTGAACGGCTGCAGCGCCATGGCCGGCAGGCTCACCACGGCAAGGGCGCCGGCGGCGATCCAGGTCAGCGGACGGTTCAGTGTGGTCATGCTCAGACTCCTTGGTATTCGATCAGGCGCAGATCAATCCGATCTTCGCCGTCTTCGCGTTGCAGGATGCGGACCGGCGTGGGGACACCGTTGGCGATCCAGAGGATGGTTTCGTCATTGCCGCCGTTGGTGCGATACACCCGCAGCGCGTTGTAGGACAGATCGCCGACGGGCACGTTCTCGGTGTCCGGTGCGGCCTGGTAGTCGTGCTGGCGGACGCGGCCCACGTCCACGTAGCGGTAATGCATCTGCCCGCCGGGACGCGCATCGCGCATGATCGCCAGGTTCAGCAGCAGCGCGCTCTGGTCGCCGGGCTGCAGCGGGATCGGCTGGCGGCGTTCCTTCTTCAGATCGCCCAGCCATTGGGCGGTACCGGCCTGCCAGTCATAGGTGCCGGTGACCTTCTTGCCCAGGAACAGGCCCTTGCGGACCGTGCTCTGGCTCAACGGCACATAGGTCCCGTTGCGGTTCTCGAACACCGTGCTCTGCTCCAGGTTCAAGCCGAGCACGCTGGCGAAACCGCTGCGGCCGACCACCTGCATGTCCACGCGCCACTGGTCACCGCCGGTGTGGGTGACACGCATGGTGGCATCGCCGGCCTGCTTGCCCTTGTAGAGGGCCTGGTAGGTGGCGGTGAACGGCTGCAGCGGCGGCGCTTCCCAGCTCATGGCAGGCAGCGCGGGCAGCGGTGGCGTGGCCGTCTCCTGCGCGTGGGCAAGGGCGGCGGTGCACAGCAGGGATGCCATCAGCAGCACGGGCTTGAACAAAGGCGTTCTCATGCGGGCCGGTCGGTGGAGGAGGGGAAAGAATGCCAGCGCCGGGATCAGCGGCGTGTGTGCGCGGCGCTTATCGGTTCAGCTGTCCGGCGCAATCTAGGCGCAGCGGGCTAAACAGGGGGTGACCATCGAGCTGGAGCTGACCTGCCTGTTCAGTTACGCGGCCGCTGACCAGCAGCGCGAGGCTGGCGATCAGCAGCGGATGCTCCACGGCCAGCACCCGCAGGGCCAGGGCGTCGGCGGTGTCGCCGGCCTGCACCGGCACCCGGGCCTGGGCCAGCACCGTGCCGGCATCCAGTTCGGGCACCACGAAGTGCACGCTGGCGCCATGCTCGGCATCGCCGGCCTCCAGTGCGCGCGCATGCGTGTGCAGGCCCTTGTAGAGCGGCAGCAGCGAGGGATGGATGTTGACCAGGCGGCCATCGAACCGGGCCACGAAGGCCGGGCCGAGGATGCGCATGTAACCGGCGCAGACGATCCAGTCCGGCGCGAAGGCGTCCAGCGCATCGGCCATCGCCGCATCGAAGGCGGCGCGGTCCGGGAAGTCCTTGGGCGAACGTGCCCAGCGCTGATCCGGGCTCACCTTGAGCAGGGCCGAGGCTTCGGGCTTGTCCGAGAGCACGGCCACGACCTGCGCATCCAACCGCTGCGCGGCGATGGCATCGAGGATGGCCTGCAGATTACTGCCCCGGCCGGAGGCAAGGACGGCGATACGGCTGCTCATGCGGTTGGGAAGGCCGCCTTGACCGCGGGGCGCGACAGCACCACCAGGGTGAACACGCCCAGCGCGGTACCGAATGGCATGAAGATGCAGGCGATGCCGGCCACCACCATGCACAGCAGGTAACGCCGGCGCTGCGCCAGGCAGCGCCCGGCATAGGCCATGTAACCGGCCAGCACCAGCCCGGCAACGCAGCCCAGCCCGCCGATCAGCACGAACACCCACCCAAGCAGGCGCGGATCGAACGGCGGCGGCGCCTCACCGGGCGCCAGCGGCGCCGGCGCGGCGAAGATCACCGCCACGCCCATCAGCAGGTAGATCAGCGGGAACAGCGAGAACAGGGCGGTCAGACCGGCCAACACATAGTGGAAGACCGACAGCAACTGCAGCTGCGAGGTGTCGCCCGCCGTGGCCGGCAGGGACGGCGCCGCTGCGGTGGGCAGCGACGGCGGTTGAGCGGCGGCCTCCGGGCTGGGCTCCATGACCGGGCTCAGCCGATCTTGACGCGTTCGGCGCCGTCGGCGCGGGTCACTTCACCGATGGTCCAGTGGTCCAGGCCCTGCGCGGCCACCGCGGCACCGACCGAGGCGGCGTCGCTGGCGGCCACGATCAGCACGAAGCCGATGCCGCAGTTGAAGGTGCGCCACATCTCGCTGTCGGCCACGGCGCCTTCCTTCTGCAGCCACTGGAACACCGGCGGCAGGGTCCAGGCGTCGGCCTTGATGTCCAGGCCCAGGCCGTCGGGCACCACGCGGATGATGTTCTCGGTCAGGCCGCCACCGGTGATGTGGGCCATGCCGTGGATCGCCGCGCCGTGGGTCTTGAGCAGCGCCAGGATCGGCTTGACGTACAGGCGGGTCGGCGCCATCAGCGCATCGACCAGCTTGACCCCGCCGTCCAGCTCCAGATCGGCCGGCTGACCGGCGCGGTCATAGATGCGGCGCACCAGCGAGTAGCCGTTGGAATGCGGGCCGGAGGAGGCGATGCCGATCAGCACGTCGCCGGCGGCCACGCTGGCGCCGTCCTTCATTTCGCTCTTCTCGACGCCGGCGACGGTGAAGCCGGCCAGGTCGTACTCGCCCGGGGCATACATGTCGGGCATTTCAGCGGTCTCACCGCCGATCAGCGCGCAACCGGCCTCGGTGCAGCCGTTGGCGATGCCGCCCACGACCGCCGCAGCGGTGTCGATGTCCAGCTTGCCGGTGGCGAAATAATCCAGGAAGAACAGCGGCTCGGCACCCTGGACCAACACGTCGTTCACGCACATCGCGACCAGATCGATGCCGATCGTGTCGTGGCGGCCCAGCTGTTGTGCGAGCTTCAGCTTGGTGCCCACGCCGTCCGTGCCCGAGACCAGGACCGGCTCGCGGTACTTGTTGGAGAGGTCGAACAGGGCGCCGAAGCCACCCAGTCCGCCCATGACTTCCGGGCGGAAACTGCGCTTCACCAGCGGCTTGATGCGCTCGACCAGCTCATTGCCCGCGTCGATATCGACACCGGCGTCGCGGTAGGTCAGGGGAGAGGGATTGGACGGGGAATTGGTCACGGGCGTCGGCGCTGCGCTGGGGTGAAAGCGCGATTTTAACAGGCCACGT
>DMZT01000296.1:957-1217 GCA_003484865.1 Stenotrophomonas sp. | reverse complement strand
CGATTTTAACAGGCCACGTTGGCGCGCAGGCCCTATTCGGGCAACAATTCCCCCCGGATACGCTCAATGGAAGTCCTGATGCGCCGCAGCCTCTTTTTCATGATGTTCCTCGCGTTGTGCCTGCCGGTGGCCTCGATGGCCCAGAGCGGCCTGCGCACCGAAGGCGATGTGGCCAGTGCCAGTGGCGCTTACGAGGCCGAGGTCCCGGTCAACAGCCAGGCCGATTCGGACCGCAACGGTGCCCTGGCCAGGGCGCTGGG
>DMZT01000296.1:0-742 GCA_003484865.1 Stenotrophomonas sp. | reverse complement strand
GCCCTGGCCAGGGCGCTGGGCAATGTGCTGGCCAAACTCTCGGGCGACCGCAGCGTGATGAGCCGCCCCGGCGTGATGCAGGCCCTGCGCAATGCCAAGGATTACGTGGCCAGCTATGACTACCGCCAGGACCAGAGCACCTCGGCCGGTGGCGCGCCGAGCTACCGCACCATCCTGGTGGCGCGCTTCCGCGAGGATGACGTCGATGGGCTGATCTCTGCCCTCGGGCTGCCGCTGTGGCCGCAGCCCCGCCCGAAGCCGGTGATCTGGCTGGCCATCGATGATGGCTCCGGCCCGCGCCTGGTGACCGTCCAGCAGGCCAATGCGGCCCGCCCGCTGCTCAACCGCGCCATCGAGCGCGGCTACAAGCTGGGCCTGCCCTCGGGCAGCGCCGCCGAGCAGGCACTGGTCGGCGCGATCTGGCGCCAGGACACGGCCGCCGTGGCGCGGGCCTCCGCGCGCTATGCCCCACCGATGCAGCTGATCGGCAAGCTCTACCGCGATGGCAGCGGCTGGGTGGCGGACTGGGTGTTCGTTGATGGCGGCAAAGAACTGAACAAGTGGACCACCAAGGACAGCGACGCCCGCCGTGCGATGGCCAGCGGTGCCGACGGCGCCGCGGATGCGCTGGTGCGCCGCTACGCCAAGGCCGGGGCCGCCACCGGCGCCGCCGGGACCTACACGATCGTGGTGCTGGGCCTGAACAGTGCCGAGGATTACATGCGCCTGGCCGCCGGCCTGC
>DMZT01000062.1 GCA_003484865.1 Stenotrophomonas sp. | reverse complement strand
CGCGGTCGGAGCCAGCACCGTCACCTGGCCGGACGGGCGGCCTTTGCCGCTGGCCAGGGCCGGGTTGAGGCGGGCGATCTGCGCCGGATCCAGATCGCGCTGCTGGGCCCACTGCTGGACGCTGGTGCCGGCCGGCAGGGTGTGGCCCTTCAGCACGGGCACGGTGCGATCCAGTGAGGCCATCACCGCCGGCTCGGTTTCCGCGTCTTCCAGGACGCAGGCCAGCGCATGCAGCTTCTCGACATAGGCATAGGTGACCGGCGACAGCCCCGGCAACTCGGCCGGCCGCGCGTTCTGCGCGTTCATGCCGGCCTTGCGCAGCGACTGCAGCACCCGGTACTCACCGGCGTTGTAGGCCATCGTCGCCAAGCGCCAGTCGCCGCCGAACATGCCGTGCAGGGTCTTGAGGTAACGCACCGCGGCCTGGGTGGAATCCACGGCCGAGAGGCGACCGTCGTAGCCCGGGGTCATCTGCACGCGGTGGTTCTTGGCGGTGGTGGCGATGAACTGCCACAGGCCGGCCGGGCCGCCGCCGTTGCGGGCGTTGGGCCGGTAGCCACTTTCCACGAAGGGAATCAGCGCGAATTCGGTGGGCAGGTCGGACTTGCGCAGCTCTTCGACCACGTAGCCGAACAGCACCAGCGCATCGTCATCCTGGTTGGCCAACCGCGAGGGGGCATGCGCGAACTGCTTCTGCCAACGCGGGCTGGTCGCCTCGGCGTTGCAGGTGGGTTCGGCCAGACCATCGCGGAAGCTGGCGAAGATGTCCTGCCCGTTGCGCACCGAGGCCGGCGGCAGCGCCGCAGCGGTCAGGGGGAGGGAGGACAGGCCGGCCACGTTCTGGGACATGCCGGCGGTCAACGACTGGGCGCCCGCGCTGCCGGCCACGGCGATCGCCAGGCCAAGCGCGAGCGGCAACAATCGCCGACTCATGTTCGAAATCCGTCTTTCCAGTGTCGCAGCCCTGCGACAACATCGACTTCATCGGTTACGGGACGCCCAAGATGGGCGCTGACGGCCGCCTGGATGGCGGGGGTGTTCGTACGCAGGAACGGATTGCATTCCAGCTCGCTTGCCAGTGAAACCGGCAGCGTGGGCAGGTCATCGCGGCGCATGGCCAAGGCCTCCTCATGGCGCTGCGACAACGCAGCGTTGGTGGGGTCTACATGCCGCGCGAAGACGGCATTGGACAGGGTGTACTCGTGGGCGCAACAGACCATCAGTTGCGCTGGCAGGGACGCCAGCTTCCGCAGGGATGCCAGAAGCTGGGGAGGCGTACCTTCGAACATGCGCCCACAGCCCAGGCTGAACAACGCATCGCCACTGAAAAGGTGTTCAGCGGTGTGAAACGCGATATGACTCCGGGTGTGCCCGGGCACGGATACTACGTGGAACCCCAGCCCCAATGCCTGAACGAATTCACCTTCAGCCACCCGGTGGGCAGGGACCGCGATGCGCGGTTCCACCGGTGCGTAGACCTCCACCGCGGGAAACCGGGCCTGCAGCTCGGCCACGCCGCCGATGTGGTCGTTGTGGTGGTGGGTCAGCAGAATGCTGTGCGGGACCCATCCCTGCTGCGCTGCGGCGGCCAGGACGGGGTCGGCCTGGCCGGGGTCGATGACCACGGCGCGGCCGTCGTCGGCGACCAGTGCCCAGATGTAATTGTCCGCAAACGCGGGTAGGGCGGTCAGTCGCATAGAATTGGACCATGCCCCCCGCACTGAGCCCCCGTCAAGCGACAGTCGCATCCTGGTTTGATACTGAACCGGCACAAGCGTTGTGCCGGTTGGAATCGGAGCGGTTGCGCAGCCTGCTGGCCGAGCGCCCGGTGAACCCCTGGTTGTGGGTGGCGCCGACGCCTGGCTGGCTCGGGTGCGTGGATCTGCCCGGCCGCGGCCTGCGCCTGTACCGGGACGGCGCGGCTTACGCCGGGGATGTGCACTGCGGGCTGCCGTTGCCGCTGCCGGATGAGAGCGTCAATGCGATCGTCCTGCAGCATGTCACCGCGCGGGACGCCGAGGCGTTGATCGCCGACTGCGCCCGTGTACTGATGCCGGGCGGTCGCTTGTGGCTTTCCACCCTCAACCCGTTCAGCCCGTACCGCCGGCAGTGGCGCCATCACGGGCTGGTCGTGCGCAGCCCACAGCGGCTGCGCCACACCCTCGCGCAGGCTGGCCTGAGCTGCGAAGACCTGCAGTACCTCGGCCCGATGTGGCGCGACCGCTCGCCGGCGCGGCGCGATCTGGCCCCGCTGCGGGCCGCCTGTCTGTTCACCGCTGAAAAACGCACTCTGGCCTTGCCGGGACCGACGCCGGTGGCTGCGCCACGCTGGCACGGCACCGTGGCCACCTGATCTGGAATGGAATGAAGACGATAGAAATCCACACCGACGGTTCCTGCCTCGGCAATCCCGGCCCTGGCGGCTGGGCGGCATTGCTGCGCTACAACGCGCACGAGCGCGAACTGAGCGGTGGTGAAGCGCATACCACCAACAACCGCATGGAGCTGATGGCGGCCATCTCGGGGCTGGAAGCCCTCACCGAGCCGTGCAACATCGTGCTGTTCACCGATTCGCAGTACGTGCGCCAGGGCCTGACCGAGTGGATGCCCGGTTGGATCCGCAAGAACTGGAAGACCGCCGGCGGCTCGCCGGTCAAGAACCGGGAACTGTGGGAGCGCCTGCATGCGGCCACGCTGAAGCACACCATCGACTGGCGCTGGGTGAAGGGCCATTCCGGCGACCCGGACAACGAGCGCGTGGATCAGCTGGCGCGCGACGCCGCGATCCGGATCCGCGCCGCCGGCCCGGTACACTGAGCCCATGCGTCAGATCATCCTTGATACCGAAACCACCGGCCTGGAATGGCGGAAGGGCAATCGCATCGTCGAAATCGGCTGTGTGGAACTGCTCGAGCGCCGCCCCAGTGGCAACAACTACCACCAGTACCTCAAGCCGGACTGCGAGTTCGAACAGGGCGCGCAGGAAGTCACGGGCCTGACCCTGGAGTTCCTGGCCGACAAGCCGGACTTCGCCCAGGTCGTCGACGACTTCCTGGCCTACATCGATGGCGCCGAGCTGATCATCCACAACGCGGCGTTCGATCTGGGCTTCCTGGACAACGAGCTGTCGCTGCTGGGCGACCACTACGGCAAGATCACCGACCGCTGCACGGTGATCGATACGCTGAAGATGGCGCGCGAGCGCTTCCCGGGCCAGCGCAATTCGCTGGATGCACTGTGCCGTCGCCTGGGCGTGGACAATGCTCACCGCCAGCTGCACGGCGGCCTGCTCGATGCGCAGATCCTGGGCGATGTGTACATCGCGCTGACCTCGGGCCAGGAAGAAATCGGCTTCGGCTCGGCCGATGACCAGAAAACCGGCAGCGCCCACGCGCAGACCTTCGACACCTCGCGCCTGCTGCCACGCCCGCGCGTGGTCGCCACGGCCTCGGAGCGGGAAGCGCACGAAGCGCGCCTGGCCAAGCTGCGCAAGAAGGCCGGCCGCGCGATCTGGGATGGTGAGCCTGAAGCGGTGGAAGCGGTCAGCGCCTGACGGCCCGCCCCCGGTAGATCCCGACCGTTGGTCGGGATGCCTGCCTCAATGGCACCGCACCAGGATCACGGTGATGTTGTCCGAGCCGCCGCCATCCAGCGCGGCGGCGACCAGGGTATCCACGCATTCCTGCGCACTGGCATCGTCGAAGGCGAGGGTGCGGGCGATGCCCTTGTCCTCGACCTCTTCGGTCAGCCCGTCACTGCACAGCAGCAGCTGCATGCCCGGGCGCAGCTCGCCGGTGGTGGTCGCCACATTCAGGTGCGCCGGATCGGTCACCCCCAGCGCCTGGGTCACCACATTGCGATGCGGATGAGCACGCGCCTGCTCGGCGGTCAGATTGCCCTGCGCGACCAGTTCCTGGACCACGCTGTGATCCTGGCTCAACTGGGCCAGCTTGCCGTCGCGCCACAGGTACGCGCGGCTGTCGCCGACCCACGCCACCTCATACCGATTGCCCTGCACACGGGCCGCCACCACGGTGGTGCCCATCGGCAGGCTGTCGTTGCGGCGGCGCGAGGTGCGGATGATTTCCTCATCGGCGATCCGGATCGCATGCGCCAGCGTCGCCCCGCGGCGGATCTCGCGCACGATGGTCTCGCGCGCCAGCGCACTGGCCACCTCACCGCAGGCGTGCCCGCCCATGCCATCGGCGACCAGCCACAGCGCCAGTTCGCCATCCCCGTAATACGTATCCTCATTGAGGTCGCGGCGCAGGCCGGGGTGGGTCAGGTGTCCGAATTCGATCATGAAGGCGCGTGCCGGTGAGGATTGCGAGGGATAACGGCATGATCGCGGCCCGCCGGACATCCGGCAAGGCATCCATACAGAAGAAATTCACTTCGCCGGTGCGGAATGACTTGTCGTCAGCGCGTCCTGCCCGTATCATTCGCGTCCCGGTTCGCCGGGACCATCTGGAGAGGTGGCAGAGCGGTTGAATGTACCTGACTCGAAATCAGGCAGGCGTTTATAGCGCCTCGGGGGTTCGAATCCCCCCCTCTCCGCCAGATAAAAAGAAAAGGGCTGCCCATTGGGCGGCCCTTTTCTTTTTATCTGGC
>DMZT01000061.1 GCA_003484865.1 Stenotrophomonas sp. | reverse complement strand
GTAGAGCCACCCCATGGGTGGCGCACAAAAAAAGGGTGGCCCCGCAGGACCACCCTCGATACGCGTCAGCGCCGCCTCGGCGGCGGACACATCACTCCACCGTCACGCTCTTTGCCAGGTTGCGCGGCTTGTCCACGTCTGTCCCGCGGGCCAGCGCGGTGTGATAGGCCAACAGCTGCACGGGAATCGTATGCACGATCGGGCTCAGCACACCGGCATGGCGCGGCGTCCGGATCACATGCACGCCTTCGGACTCGACGAAGTTGCTGTCCTGGTCGGCGAACACGAACAGCTCACCGCCGCGGGCACGCACTTCCTGCATGTTGGATTTGACCTTTTCCAGCAGGCTGTCGTTCGGGGCGATCACCACCACCGGCATCTCTTCATCCACCAACGCCAGCGGGCCATGCTTGAGCTCGCCGGCCGGATAGGCCTCGGCGTGGATGTACGAGATTTCCTTGAGCTTGAGCGCGCCTTCCAGCGCGATCGGGTAATGCAGCCCACGGCCCAGGAACAACGCGCTGTTCCTGCGCGCGAAGCGCTCGGCCCACGCGGCGATCTGCGGCTCCATGTTCAGCGCATGCTGCACGCTGCCCGGCAGGAAGCGCAGCTGTTCCAGGTAGTCCGCTTCCTGGGCGGCATCGATGCGGCCATGCAGCTTGCCCAGCACCACGGTGAGCTGGAACAGCGCGGCCAGCTGGGTAGTGAAGGCCTTGGTCGACGCGACACCGATCTCGGCACCGGCACGGGTGTAGCAGACCAGTTCACTGGCACGCGGGATCGCGCTCTCGGGAACGTTGCAGATCGAGAGCGTGTGCAGGTGGCCGAGCGACTTGGCGTACTTGAGCGCCTCCATCGTATCCAGCGTTTCGCCGGACTGGGAGATGGTGACGATCAGGTGCTTGGGATTCGCGTAGGCCGCGCGATAGCGGTATTCGCTGGCGATCTCGACGCTGCACGGCAGCCCGGCGATTGCCTCGATCCAGTAGCGCGCGGTCAGCCCGGCGTAATAGCTGGTACCGCAGGCAAGAATCTGCACGCCTTCGATATCCGACAGAACGCCCTCGGCATTCTTGCCGAACAGGGTGGCCGGGAAACCGCCGGCATCGATCGCCGCTTCGATGGTGTCGCCCAGCGCGCGCGGCTGCTCGTGGATTTCCTTCTGCATGAAGTGGCGGTACGGGCCCAGCTCCAGCGAGGCCAGCGACACATCGGACAGGTGCACGTCACGCACGATCGGCTGGTTGTGCTCGTCATACACCTGCACGCCATCGCGGCGGATATCGGCGGTATCGCCCTCTTCCAGGAAGATCACCGAGCGGGTGGCCTGGAGGATCGCCGAGACGTCGGAGGCGACGAAGTTCTCGCCCTCGCCCACGCCGACCAGCAGCGGGCAGCCCATGCGCGCGCACACGAAGTGATCCGGCTCGGCACGGCTCATCACCGCCAGTGCGTAGGCTCCGGTCAGTTCCTTGACCGTGCGCTGCAGCGCCGACAGCAGGCTGTCGCCTTCCTTGAGGTGATGGTGCATCAGGTGCGCGATCACTTCGGTGTCGGTCTGCGACTCGAAGGTATAGCCCAGCGCGCGCAGCTTCTCGCGCTGTTCTTCATGGTTCTCGATGATGCCGTTGTGGACCAGCGCCACGCCATGACTGATGTGCGGGTGCGCATTGGCCTCGGTCACGCCACCGTGGGTGGCCCAGCGGGTGTGGCCGATCCCGAGCAGCGACTGGAAGCCTTCGCTCGTGGCGGCCTTCTCCATCTCGGCCACGCGGCCGGTGCGGCGCACACGGCGGACGTCAGCTTCGGCGGCAGTGGTGTCGATCACGGCAATGCCCGACGAGTCGTAGCCCCGGTATTCCAGTCGCTTCAGGCCTTCGATGAGTACCGGTACCACGTCGCGATGCGCGATCGCTCCCACAATGCCGCACATAGATTCAGATCCCTGCTGGTTAGCCTCGCATTCTAGCGTGGCCGCCCCGGCGGCTTGGGCGCTGTCGGCTTAACGAAAGTGTCCGGTCCGGTGTCCGCGGACACGCGGACACGCGACGAGATTCGCAAGCCATTGTTTTCAAAGGGCCAAAACTTGGCACGGCGTCTGCTTGGTACTCCGCAACCCAACCGCGAACGAGCCCGATGATCCGCGACACTTCCGCCCAGGACCAGACCCTTTCCTCGCATGCCGCGCCCGCCCCGTGGAAGCGCTGGCTGTGGCCGGCGGTCGCCGCCTTGGTCGTGCTGCTGGCGATCGGCTTCGCCGCCCGCGCCTGGCTCGGTGCCAGCCGCTCGTTCGACAGCGCCCGTGTCCGGGTGGCCGAGGTCACCCGCGGCGACATGGTCCGCGACATCGCCGCGGATGGCCGTGTGATCGCGGCCAACAACCCGGTGCTGTATGCGATCTCCGCCGGCAACGTGAACCTGAAGGTGGTGGCCGGTGACGTGGTCAAGCAGGGCCAGGAACTGGCCGTGATCGACAGCCCGGAGCTGCGCAGCAAGCTGGCCCAGGAACAGGCCACGCTGGCCGGTCTGCAGGCCGAGGCGAGCCGCGCGACCCTGGATGCCACCCTGGCCCGCGCCACGGCACAGAAAGACACTGACCAGGCCGTGATCGAACGCCAGGCGGCCGTGCGCGATCTGGAACGCTACAAGCGTGGCTTCGATGGGGGCGCGGTGCCGCAGGTCGATGTCGCCAAGGCCGAAGACACGGTCAAGAAGAGCGACATCCAGCTCGAACATGCCCGCAAGGACGCCCTGCTCAAGGCCCAGGGCGCCGACCTCGATGCGCGCAACAAGCGCCTGCTCGCCGACCGCCAGCGTGCGGTGGTGACCGAGGTCGAGCGCCAGGTCGACGCCCTCACGCTGCGTGCGCCGTTCGATGGCCAGGTCGGCCAGGTGCAGGCGACCCAGCACACCAACGTGGTCGCCAATGCGCCAATCCTGGGCGTGGTCGACCTGTCGCGCTTCGAGATCGAGATCAAGGTGCCGGAGAGTTTCGCCCGCGAGCTGACGATCGGCATGCCTGCGCAGCTGACCGGCGGCAGCGGCCAGTTCGCCGGTGAGATCTCCGCGGTGTCCCCGGAAGTGGTCGCCGGTGAGGTCAACGCCCGCATCCGCTTTGCCGACAAGCAACCGCAGGGCCTGCGCCAGAGCCAGCGGATGCAGGCGCGCGTGCTGCTCGATACCCGCCGCAATGCCCTGAAGATCGAACGCGGCCCGTTCGTCGAACAGGGCAACGGCTACGCCTACGTCATGGACGGCAGCAGTGCGGTCCGTCGCCCGGTCAAGCTCGGTGTGAGCAGCCTGGGCGAAGTGGAAATCCTCTCTGGCCTGCAGCCCGGCGATCGCGTCGTGGTGTCCGGCAGCGATCTGTTCGGCGATGCCGAGCGCGTCTCCATCAACTGATTCAGTCCCTTTCGATCCTCTCGACTTTCAAAGGAAAACAGCCATGCTTGAAATGCGCTCGGTCGCCAAAGTCTTCCGCACCGAACAGGTGGAAACCCACGCCCTGCGGTCGCTGGACCTGCATGTCCGCGAAGGCGAGTTCGTCGCCGTGACCGGTCCGTCCGGTTCGGGCAAGACCACCTTCCTCAACATCGCCGGCCTGCTGGAGACCTTCACCAGCGGCACCTACCTGCTCGATGGCCAGGACGTCAGCCAGCTCGGCGATGACGCGCGCAGCCGCCTGCGCAACCAGAAGATCGGCTTCATCTTCCAGGGCTTCAACCTGATCTCCGATCTGAACCTGTTCGACAACGTCGATGTGCCGCTGCGCTACCGCGGCATGCCCGCTGCCGAGCGCAAGGAGCGCATCGAGCACGCGCTGGCCCAGGTGGGCCTGGGCTCGCGCATGAAGCATTACCCGGCCGAACTCTCCGGTGGTCAGCAGCAGCGCGCCGCGATCGCGCGGGCGCTGGCGGGCAGCCCGCGCCTGCTGCTGGCCGATGAACCGACCGGCAACCTGGACAGCCAGATGGCCCGTGGCGTCATGGAGCTGCTGGAAGAAATCAATGCCAAGGGCACCACGATCGTGATGGTGACCCACGATCCCGAATTGGCCGCCCGTGCCAAGCGCAACGTGCACATCGTCGACGGCCAGGTCACCGACCTGCTGCGCGACCCGGTGCTTTCCACGCCGCGCCCCGCGGTTGCCGCTGCCATCGCCAACGACTGAGGCCGGCCATGATCGCTTACTACTTCCGACTGGCCCTGCGCAGCTTCCGGCGCAACAAGGTGCTGACCGCGCTGATGGTGATCGCCATCGCGCTGGGCATCGGCGCGTCGATGACCACGCTGACCGTGTTCCACGTGCTGTCCGGTGATCCGATTCCGCAGAAGAGCGACCGGCTCTTCAGCGTGCAGATTGATCCACAGTCGGCGCTTGGCTATCAGCCTGGCGAAGAACCGGCCGACCAGTTGACCCGCTTCGATGCCACCAGACTGCTGAGCGAGAAACATGCCAAGCGCCAGGCGATGATGACCGGTGGCGGCGTCACCATCGAGCCGGACAGCAGCACGCTGCGTCCGTTCGTCACGGATTCTCGCTACACCTCGGGCGACTTCTTCCCGATGTTCGATACCCCGTTCCAGTACGGCCAGGGCTGGAAGGAATCCGATGACGAGGGCCGCGGCAGGGTCGCGGTGATCACGAAGACACTCAACCAGAAGCTGTTCGATGGCGCCAACAGCGTCGGCAAGTCACTGCGCATCAATGGCAACACGATGACCGTGGTGGGCGTTCTGGACGAGTGGCACCCCAACCCGCACTTCTACGATCTCAACACCGGTCGCTATGGCGACAGCGAAGATGTGTTCGTTCCCTTCACCACGGCCATCGAGCTGAAGTTCGACCGCAGCGGCAGCATGGACTGCTTCGGCCGCCGCAACGAACCCGATCCGACCGGCCCGACCGCCAGCTGCACCTGGATCCAGTACTGGGTGGAGCTGGAGAACGCCGGGCAAGCTGCGGAGTACCGCCGCTACCTGGAGAACTACTCCGACCAGCAGCGTGCGGCCGGCCGCTTCGAGCGTCCCAACAACGTCCGTCTGCGCAATGTCATGGAGTGGCTGGACTACAAGAAGGTGGTCCCCGGTGACGTGCGCCTGCAGCTGTGGTTGGCGATGGGCTTCCTGCTGGTCTGCCTGATCAATACCGTGGGCCTGCTGCTGGCCAAGTTCCTGCGCCGCAGCGGCGAGATCGGCGTGCGCCGGGCGCTGGGTGCCAGCCGCGGCCAGATCTTCCTGCAGTCGCTCATCGAGGCCGGTACGGTCGGCCTGGCCGGCGGCCTGCTCGGCCTGGTGCTCGCGATGCTGGGACTGTACGCGGTGCGCCAGCAACCGGTGGACTACGCCAAGCTGGCCACGCTGGATGGGCAGATGCTGCTGATGACCTTCGCGCTGACCTTGGTCGCCAGCCTGTTGGCCGGTTTCCTGCCGGCGCTGCGCGCCATGCAGGTCGCGCCCGCCATCCAACTCAAATCGCAGTAAGGATCCGGAGCACACCATGGATATCCGTCCCATCCTCTCCACCCTGCGCCGGCATAAAACCGCCGCGTCGCTGATCGTGCTCGAGATCGCCCTGACCTGCGCCATCGTCTGCAATGCGCTGTTCCTGATCGGGCAGCGCATCGAGAAGATCAACCAGCCCAGCGGCATCGCCGAGACCGAACTGATCGAAGTCCGCCTGGGCGGCATCGGCACCCAGGTCAATGCGGCCGCGCGCACCCGCGAAGACCTGGCGGCGTTGCAGGCCATTCCGGGCGTCAAGAGTGCCGTGACGTTGAACCAGATTCCGTTCCGCAACAGCTCCTGGAACACGGGCCTGGGGCTGACCCCCAACCAGGAACGCTCGACGCTGAGCACCTCCCAGTACTTCGCCCGCGAAGGCGCGCTGGAGACACTGGGCGTGGAGCTGATCGCCGGCCGTGATTTCCAGAGCGACGAATACCGCGACGCAGCGGATGCCCTGACCGACGAGAACGCCGAAAAAACGGGCTCGGCGATCATCGTCACCAAGGCGATTGCCGACAAGATGTTCCCCGGCGGTGATGCCTTGGGCAAGACGGTCTACAGCGGTTCCATGCCGCTGCGCATCGTCGGCATCGTCAAGGTGCTGGCCCGCCCGAACCCGGTTGGCGGCGACATCCAGTATTCGATCATGCTGCCGTTGCGGGCGACCTACGACGAAGGCTTCTACCTGATCCGTGTCACCGATCCCGCGCGTCGGGACGAGGTGATCAAGGCAGCAGTGACGGCACTGGAACGTGTCGATTCGAGCCGGCTGATCCGCGGCAAATCCACCTACGAGGAACAGCGCAACAAGTACTTCGCCAATGACCGCGCCATGGTCGGCCTGCTGATCACCGTGTGCGTTGCCCTGCTGGTGGTGACGGCACTGGGCATCGTTGGTCTGGCCAGCTTCTGGGTGCAGCAGCGCACCAAGCAGATCGGCATCCGCCGGGCGCTGGGCGCGACCCGCAGCCAGATCCTGCGCTACTTCCAGACCGAGAACTTCCTGTTGGCCACGGTTGGGATCGTGTTGGGCATGTTGATGGCCTACACGATCAATCTGTGGCTGATGAACAACTACGAGCTGCCACGCATGCCCATCAGTTACCTGCCGATCGGCGCGGTACTGCTGTGGCTGCTGGGCCAGATCGCTGTCTTCGGCCCGGCCCGTCGCGCCGCCGCCGTCCCCCCTGCCGTTGCCACCCGGAGTGCCTGAAATGCGCAAGACCAATACCAAGACCAAGACCAGGATCACGACCCTGTTGTTGTCCCTCCTGCTGGCCAGCGCACCTGCGCTGGCCGCCACCCAGACCGATACCGCACGCCTGGAGTGGCGTGACGCCGGCCACCATCTGGTGGTCGATGCCCGGGATGGCATCGTGCGCGTCACCACCACCGAACCGAGCAGCTACTTCGGTGTGCGCAGCGGCGACCGGATCCTGCGCGTGGATGGCCAGCCCGTCCGGCGCATGGCCGACCTCACCCATGCGCTGGTTGGCAACAAGGCCACCCGGGTGCCCGTCGTCGTGCTGCGCAAGGGCGACCAGGTGACCGTGGATGTCGACACCGCCGCCTGGAGCGAGGTGCTGGCGGTCGAGACACCGCCCATCCCCCAGCCCGCAACGCCGCCACGCGCCGGCGGCTGAGGCCTGCCACGCCGGGCCATCTGCCCCTTGGCCCGGCGCTCCGGTACTCTTGATTCCACTTCCGGTCCTACGTTGCCGCATGCCCTCGATCCTGATCATTGACGACAACGCCAGCGTCGGCACCGCACTCGACGTGCTGTTCTCGCTGCACGACATCGATACCCTGCACGCGCTCTCGCCCGAGCAGGGGCTGGCGCTGCTGGAACAACAGCCGGTGGACCTGGTGATCCAGGACATGAACTTCACCGAGGACACCACCTCCGGCGAAGAAGGCGAAGCCCTGTTCCAGCAGATCCGTGCACGTCATCCGGACCTGCCGGTGATCCTGTTGACCGCCTGGACACATCTGAGCAGCGCGGTCGATCTGGTCAAGGCGGGCGCGGCGGACTACCTGGCCAAGCCATGGGACGACCGCAAGCTGCTGATCACGGTCAACAACCTGCTGGAGCTCTCCGAAACCCGCCGCGAACTGGACCGCCGCCGCGACCGCGAGCAACGCGATCGCTCGGCGCTGGAGGCCCGCTACGATCTGCGCGGTGCCGTAGTGGCCGATCCGGCCAGCGAGCGCGTGGTCAACCTGGCCTGCCAGGTGGCACGCTCGGCACTGCCGGTGCTGATCACCGGCCCCAACGGCGCGGGCAAGGAGAAGATCGCCGAGATCATCCAGGCCAACTCGCTGGTGGCCAAGGGGCCGTTCGTCGCGCTCAACTGCGGCGCGATTCCGTCCGAGCTGATCGAGGCGGAATTGTTCGGTGCCGAGGCCGGTGCCTACACCGGTGCCAACAAGGCACGCGAAGGCAAGTTCGAGGCCGCCGATGGCGGCACCCTGTTCCTGGATGAGATCGGCAATCTCTCTGCCAGTGGACAGATGAAACTGCTGCGCGTGCTGGAAACCGGCCGTTTCGAACGGCTGGGTTCCAACCGCGAGCGGCAGGTGAAGGTCCGCGTCATCAGCGCGACCAACGCCGATCTGCCCACGATGATCCGCGATGGCCAGTTCCGCGAGGATCTGTACTACCGCCTCAACACTGTCGAGCTGGCGCTGCCGGCCTTGGCCGACCGCCCCGGCGACATCCTGCCGCTGGCCGAACGCTTCCTGGACACTGGCAAGCCACTGTCCACCGCGGCGGCCACCGCGCTTCAGCGGCATGCCTGGCCGGGCAATGTGCGCGAGCTGCTCAACCGGGTGCAGCGTGCAGCGATCGTCAGCGATGCCGAACTGATCACCGCCGCGGATCTGGAGTTGAGCCAGCCGCTGCTGCCCATCACCGCGCACGGCCTGCACGGCGCAAAGCAGGTCGCCGAACGCGAAACCCTGCTGCATGCCCTGCGCCAGAACGACTTCAACATCACCGCCTGCGCCCGCCACATGCAGGTCTCGCGGGTGACCGTTTACCGGCTGTGCCGCAAGCACCAGCTGGCGCTTCCCGAACTGCGCTGACCTTCAGCGGTGGCGTCGCAGCCTCCGCAGCGCGCCTACAAGCTGTACGGCACCTTGAACGCCAGAGTGAAGTCCGGTGCATCCGGGGTCAGGCCGATACCCAGCAGGCTCACCAAGGTGGTCTTCTGGTTGAGGGCGTAGGTGATGCCCAGGTTCAGCGTGCCCGCGTTGGCGTCACTGCCGATCACCTTCAGCCACTGGCCGTTCTTGTAGCGCGTGGACGCTCGCGCGCTCAGCTTGTCGCTGAAGGAGATGCTCAGGCTGGTGCGCTCGTTGAAGGCGAACGCCACGCCGGCACCGAAGTAGTACGAGCCGCCCAGCTTCACATCCCCCGGGTTGGTGGTATCCGGGTTGGCGTCGATGTCATCGAAGCTGCGCGGGAAGGAATGGATGTAACCGATGTTGGCGAACAGGATCGCCGGATCGGCGGTCTTCACTGCGGAAAGCCCGACGTTGGCCTGCCACACCCCGTTGCCGGTGGGCTGCTGCTCGGGCACGGCGAAGCGGATGAAGTCATCGTCATCGCGCTCGAGCACCTTCCAGTCCAGCCCATACGGCGCACGCCCGGTCGGCGCGGTCGCCCCCACGGTCAACACCGTTTCCGGCAGCCGCCCCCGCTCGGCGAACAACCGGTAGTTGGCGCTCACGCCAACATCGCCGATGCCGTTGCCGGTCGTCTCTTCCTGCGCGATGGCCGCGGCAGATCCGCCGGCACCGCCCTTCTGGAACACGGTCTTGCGAGCCAGGTAGGGCACATCCAGGTTCAAGGTAAGGCGCGGACTGACACCCCAGCGCGCGGCCAGGTTGTAGGTCAGCGTGTCCGACTCGACGTTCTCGATGGCGATGTTGCCCAGGAAGATCGCGTCCAGCGCCAGGAAGCCGTTGAGGCTGAGCTGCTTGCGGTCATAGCGCGCGTAGGACAGGCTGTTTTCGATCGTGAAGCGGCGACTGAACAGCGCAGCCTGCTGTTGTTTGACGTCATCCACGCTGCGCCGCGATTCCTGTTTGGCCTGCTGCGCTTCGGCCGCCGAGCTGGCGTAACCGTCGGCGCTGGCCGGCGCTGCAGGCGTGCCAGCCGGCAAGGCCTGTTGAGGTGGAGGTGCGGCACCGGCGACGGGCGCGGTCTTGCCAGTCAGCCGCGCCTGCATGGCCTGCACCTGCATGTCCAGCTCGCGCAGGCGCCGTACTTCCTGCGCGTAATTGGCTTTCAGGCTTTCCAGCTGCGCCATCAAGGCCTTGACGTCGGCTGCGTCATCGGGCGCCGGCTGTTGTGCCTGTGCCTGGGCGGACGCAGCCGCCATGAGTGCCAGCGCCGCCAGCGCCAGCGGTGTTGCGCGGATCATCGTGTGCATTGCCTTGGCCCACTGTTGTGTTGTCGCTCCCCCTGCCGGGCCGATGGATCACTGGCCCGGCCCCATGCCTACGCCGCGTACCAGCGTCATCGCCTGCGCCACGTTCTGGTTGAGCGGAACGTTGTTGGCCAGCGATTGCCTCACGAGGTCGATCTGCAGCCGGTTGGTGACCGACTGTCCATCACTGCCCAGCGCGATGCTCTGGCCGACGCTGCCATTGCGGATCCATTGCTGGACCGCACCGACACCCTCGATCTGCAACTGCACCTTGGCCGTGTTGCCTTCCAGCTGGGCCAGCGCACTGACACCGCCCTGCTGCACGCTGGCCAGGTTCACCCCTTCGCCGGTGGGCGTGGGTGCCACGCCATCGCGCACGCTCAGCTGGGTGGCGTTGCTGGCCAGGTTGCCGTCGCCGGCCACCTGGATGCTCTGACTCAGGCCAGCCACGTTCTGCAGGCCACTGGAGTCCACACTGCGCCCCGGTGTCACCGGCAGCGGCGCATCGGCAGCGGTCACACTCACGCTCGGTGCGAAGCTGATCTTCGGTGTGCTGCCGCCGTGGCTGAAGTCCATGCCCAGCTTCAGCGCGCTCTGTGCCGACTGCCCGCCGGCGGTCTGCCATTGCGAGACCATGGTGACGCCGAACCACGCCACGGTGTTGCCACCGACGGTGTAGCGGCCCCGCATGAGGTTCAATTCCGGATCGGGGATTTCGCTCAATCCCTTGCCGGGCCGGCTCTCGTCGGCATGCGCCGGCGCAATGCCCAGCAGGGCGAGCAACACGATGCCGGGCGTCCAGGTTGCGATGTTCATGGTGCCTCCTTAAAACAGATCGGCATGGGTGAATCCGAAATCGACCAGTTCCGCATCGGTGATCGGCCCCTGCCTGGCGTACAGCGAACGGGCACTCGGCCGTTCACCGGGCTGCAGCAACGCCGTGTTGCGATCGAAGTCACTGCCGATCACGACAAACACGGCGCGCGACGGCCACGCCTGGAGAAATTCGCTGACGGGAATGCTGCGGTTGCCCAGAATCGGGTCGGCCACATCCACCAGATCGCCACGGACCTGTTTGAGGACCACGAAGTGGCGGAAGCCCCGCACATCCATCAGCACCAGCCCGGGCACGCGCAGTGAGCGCAGGCGCTCTTCATTGACGCGGTAGCCGCGCCCACGCATGCCCATCGATTCGACGTAACGCTTGATGTCCAGCAGCGAGAAACCGCGCTGGTGGACCAGTTGTGGATCCGAGACCCCCATCATCCCTTCGATCACCGTGCTCTCATCGGCCTCCAGGTGGTAGGCGTAGCGCAGGATCGTGGCCAGGGCAGCTGCGCCACAGCTGTAATCGGTGTGTTGCCGTACGACATTGCGGAAGCGCCGTTCCTGCATGCTTTCCACGCGCTGGGTGAGGACCGCCCCGTTGGGCAGCACACCACTGAAGCCGACGTCGCCGGCACGCACGATGCCCATCGGCATCATCAGCACCGACAAGGCCCACACCAGCATCCACGTGCGCATACGACTGGACATGTAGTACTCCGGCTCAGGAAGGAGCCCCTGCCCCAAGGGGGAGAAGGGACAGGGGCTCCCGGGGAGCCCGGTCATTGGCGGATGACCGGGTTTGTTGCGCTCAACGCGTACTGCTTGCGAAAACGGACAACCTTACTGTTCCGGACCGCCGCCACCGCCACCGCCGCCGGTGGAGGGCTGCGCAACCGCCAGGGCCAGACTGTTGGCCTGCAGGTTGCCGGTACCGGAGGCCACGTTCACCCCGATGTTGCCGGAGGCGCCGGAGAACGCACTGCCGGACAGCGCCGCGGTGTTGGTCGCATCCACGTTCACCCAACGGGTGGTGGAGACGGTGCCGCTCAGGCTCGCGTAGAGATCGGCCACGCCCAGTTCAACGAACTGGCTGGTGCCGCGCTCATCGGTATCGAACGCGATGCCGCCCACGCCCGGACGATTCGGGTTGGCGGTGGCATTCTGGATATCGCTATCCATGTCGATATGACCGGTTTCGCTGCCGCTCGGGTGATCCAGCGCGCCGCTCCAGGTATCCAGGTAGTAGTTGTCTTTCTGGTAGGCACTACCCGTGCCGCTGTAACGGCCCGCACCCACGGCCAATGTGGCACCGGCAACGCGACCACTCAGGTTCACGTCCACGGTGTCGGTCATCGACTGCAGGTAGCCGGCGTTGCTGACGGTGTTGCCGGAGGACACCTGGTTGGAGCTGATGCTCGAGGTCGCATAGGCGCTGGTGGCGACCGAGGCGGCGAGCGCGTTCTTCTGCTCGTTGTTGTTGCCCGAGGCGACGTTGGCACCGATGTTGCCGGA
This sequence comes from Stenotrophomonas sp., assembly GCA_003484865.1. Taxonomy (GTDB): domain Bacteria; phylum Pseudomonadota; class Gammaproteobacteria; order Xanthomonadales; family Xanthomonadaceae; genus Stenotrophomonas. Next base: position 4,091 of record DMZT01000061.1, on the reverse strand, counting down.
CGCGCCGCTGAAGGCATTGCCACCCAGGCCCGCGGCGTTGGTCACGCCGGAGTTGAGGGTGGTATTTCCACCGCCGAACTGGTTGACGAAGACTTCCGCATCGGCCATGCCGAAGCTGAAGGACGCATCGGCCGCGGACAGCGACGCCGCATTGTCCTGGGCGTTGTTGTCACCGGCGGCGACGTTGAAGCCCAGGTTGCCCGAGGCATCGGCACCGACGTCGTCGGCGATCGAGGCGCTGTTGGTCACCAGGGTGTTGCCGGCCAGATTGTTGGTGACCGACTGGCGGTTGTCGATGACGGCGATGGCGGCCGAATCGATGTCGATCGAACCGGTGATTTCCGGATCACCCGAGAAGCTGATGTCCGAGCTCAGGCGCAGGTCCTTTTCGATGTTCACGTCAACGCCGTGATTGTTCTTTTCCTGGCGTTCGTCGGCCTGGATGTTGCTGGTCTTGCTGACGTTCTCGGTGACGTTGCGGTTGCTGGTCACGTCGCGGTTGCTGGTGACGTTGGTGTTGCTCGTCACGTTGTCGTTGATGGTGGTGTTGGTGGTGCTGTTGTTGTTGCGGGTGTTGTTCCAGGTCCGGTTCCAGGTGCGCGAATCGGTATCGGTGTTGGTGGTGGTATTGGTTTCGGTGTTGGTATCGGTATTGGTGTTGGTGCGCGTTTCAGCCACGTTGTGCAGGTGGTTGATGTTGGCGCTCTGGTTCTGGTTGTCGCGGTCATTGCCCCAGCCATTGGCGCCGGCGGAGGCGGATGCAGCGGCGACGGCGATGGCCAGTACGGTCCGTTTCATGTTGGTGTTCATGGTGCCCTCTCTCTCATCACAGACAATCGGGTGGATGTGACTACTCACGGGGTGGACTGCACCGAAATGCTCAGTTGGTTTGCGGTGGCGTTGCCGGATCCCGCGATCTGATTGAGTTGCAGGACGCCGTCGAATCCCTGCAGCGCGGAGGCTTCGACCGCCACCCTGCGAGTTCCGGCCGACCGACCGCTGTTGACGGCCCCCTGCCCCCCTGCTGACGCGAGTGCGCCCGACGCGGCCAAAGCCTCGTCGTTCGTTTCGCGTATGCCCTGTTGCGCCAGCGTGGCGGTGACGACGTTGAGCGTCGCGTTGCCATTGCCGCTGGCCTGGTTGATCGATGCGACGCCACTGGCGCCGTTCAGTGCCTGGCCACCGAGCGTGGCGCTGGCGTCCATGGCGGTGTCGCCGAGGCTGACGTTGTTGGACTGCTGCTGGCGTGCATCCACCTGGATATGGGCGTTGCGGCCGTTGGCGATGCCCATCAGGTTGGCCTGCTGGTTCAGGTCACCGGCAGCCATGTTGACGGTGATGGCGCCATCGGCGCCGGCCAGGGTGCGGCCGTCGATGCGGCTCTGGTTGAGATAGGAGAGCATCGCGGCGTAGTCGTTGCCCTGCTGGGCGTGTGCAGCCCAGGGAGCCAGCACCAGGCTGGTCAACAGTGCCATGCGCAGGACGGTGTTCATTTGCCGGGCCCGCCCGCAGGCTGGCCGAGCGGGAACTGGGCGAGTGCGCCACGCACCTGGTCGCCAATGCCGCGGGTGGCGTTGCCGACGGCGCCCATGGGGCCGCCGATGGTGTTGCTGAACTGGCCGCTGGAGAGCATGCCGCTGTCGGTCACTTTGCCGAGCGTGCCGTTGACCGTATGGCCGGTGACGCGTTCGATGGTGGTGGCGTTGCGGGGAATGCCGGCGCCGGTGTTGGAGCCCAGCGAGGCGTAATCGTCATCGCTGAGTTCATCCATGCCGGTGGAGGTGCCGAGGGCATGGCCGATTTCGCGGCGCGGTGAGGGGTCTGCGATAAGCGCCATGCCGGGGGGCGCAGGACGGTACGCAGGCCGTGCGGAGACGTCACGCAGGAGGACGATTTCGCCGGGTTGTGCTTTGACGCCCTGGCGTGCGCCGGAGGCGTTGGCGGCGGCCGGCAGGATGAGTGCGGCGGCGAGCAGCCAGAGTGTGGTGTGTCGTGTGCGGTGTGCGGCAACGCTGTCCATGGCGACCTCCCGATTACATGCGGAGGGTTGGAGCAGCATTCGTGCCAAGTTCCCAATGGCCGTGTTTCCGGGGTTTTCCTGCGGCGCGGGTTAATCGCACGCAACATTGCTGTTACAGCGGCGTTAGCGTTTGTGCGTATGAATAGGTTTGGCGATGGACGGCGTTGCGCTGAGAGTCAAGCGGGGTGCGGGTGTATCACGGGTGTTACACCGGGTGATACAGGGGGTTACGGTGCGGATTCAGGCTCGCCCCGGGTTTGCTTGTAAAGCTTCAGCCAGTCGCTTTGTCGTGAGGGCCGGCGATGCCAAGCCTCGCCAGCCCGCCAGACATCTGCCTGTTTGGCAGGAAGAAGCGACGATGCGAAAGCAGTTGCACACAAGCAAAAAAAGACCAGCTCTCGCCGGTCTTTGGGTGCTGCGTCCGTGCCTGCATCAGGACGTTCGTTCTTCGCCTTCATCCACGCCGAGGTTGGTGGATGGGTTGTCGTAGATCTCGCGGTCGAGCAGGCCGGTTTCCTTGGCGACGATGACCGGGACCAGCATCTGGCCGGTGACGTTGGTCATGGTGCGCATCATGTCGAGGATGCGGTCGATGGCGTAGAGGTAGCCGATGGTTTCCAGCGGGAGATTGGCGGCGCTGAGGACGACGGTGGCCATCACGACGGCGGTGCCGGGGACGCCGGCGGTGCCGAAGCTGCCCAGGACCGAGGCGATCAGGACCACGATGTACTGCTCGGGGGTGAGCGGCACGCCGGTGTACTGGGCGATGAAGACGGCGCACAGGGCCGGATAGATCGCCCCGCAGCCGTCCATCTTGATGCTGGCGCCGAGGGGGACGGCGAAGGAGGCGTAGTCCTTGTTGACGCCGAGGTTGTGGGTGATCGAGCGCATCGCGGCGGGCATGGCGGCGAAGCTGGAAGAGCTGACGAAGGCGACCTGCATGCCGGGGGCGGCGCCGCGGAAGAACTTGAGCGGGTTCAGGCCGTGCATGAGCAGCAGGCTGCCGTAGACCACGACGATGTGCAGGGCGCAGGCGATGTACAGGGCGAGCACGAAGTTGCCGAGCGGCAGCAGTTTCTCAAAGCCGTAGCTGCCGACCAGGCCGGCGATCAGGCCGAAGGTGCCCAGCGGGGTGATCTCCAGCACGAAGCGGGTCACCTGGATCATGATCTCGCTCATCTGCCCGGTCAGCTTGCGTGCCTCGCTGACCTTGTCGCCGAGCTTGACCATGGCAAAGCCGAGCAGGCCGGCGAAGAAGATCACCGGGAGGATCGAGCCGCGGCCCGCGGCCAGCACGGTTTCACCGGCGCCATTGATGCGGGTGCCGATGCCGGTCAACGCGTAGAAGACGTTGGAGGGCACGACATCCATCAGCACCTTGATCACGCTGGGTACTTCGCGCGGGGTGTAGCCGTGGTCCATGCTCAGGCTGAGCGCGCCGCTGCCCGGCTGCATGAGGGTGCCGACACCCAGGCCCACGCACACGGCCAGGGCAGCGGTGATGATGAACCACAGGAAGGTGCGCCCGCCCAGGGCTGCCACGGACTTCTGCCCGTGCAGCGAGGAAATGGCGTTGATCACGGCGAAGAACACCAGCGGCACCGCGATCATCTTGATCAGGGTGACGTAGAGATCGCCGAGCGGGCCGAACCAGGTTTCGGCCGCCGGGCCGAGCAGCCAGCCGGCCAGTGCGCCCAGCACGAAGCCGCCGAGGACCCGTTGCCAGAAGGGGATCCGCAGCCAGGCAGAGACCAGCTTCATGTGCGTTCCAGAGATGATTTGACAGCTAGGCACCTTAGCCCAAGCGGGGCCGTGGCACGAGGCGTACACGGAAAATCAGCGTGTCATCGGCGTGCCTTGCGGCGTTCTGCATAATGAACGCCCGTTTCACATGTGAGATGCATTCATCCATGTCCCGTTTCACGCCTCTGGTGGCTGCCGTCACCACCCTGCTGCTTGGCGCCTGCGCCACTACCGCTCCCTCCTCCAGCGCCTCTGCCGGCGCGGTCCAGGTCGATGTGCCGGCCATTGCCCACCCCGCCGGGGAGACCCCGCAGTGGTGGTACCGCAG
>DMZT01000060.1 GCA_003484865.1 Stenotrophomonas sp. | reverse complement strand
GACCGGCCTCACCACCGGTGCCGGTGATCCGTCGGGCACCATCAACATGGTCCGCAAGCGCCCGACCCAGGAGATGGCGATGAGCGCCGGCCTGACCCTGGGGCGCTGGGGCAACCAGCGCCTGGAAGCGGACATCGGCGGCCCGGTCGCGCTGGACGGCCGCGTGCGTGCGCGTTTTGTCGCCGCCAAGCAGCAGAGCGATTCCTTCCGCGATGTGTACCGTCTCGACAAGGACGTGTTCTACGGCATCGTCCAGGCCGACCTGACCGACAGCACCCTGTTCGAAGTCGGCTATGACTACCAGTCGCCGGAAACCAAGGGCGTGACCTGGGGCGTGGTGCCGTACTGGGGCCCGGACGGAAAGCCGGCCAACCTGCCGCGCTCGACCAACCTGTCGGCAAGCTGGAGCAGCTGGCCGATTGTGGAAAAGACCACCTTCATGCGCCTGGAGCAGCAGCTCGGCAACGGCTGGTCACTGAAGGCCAGCGCGACCCAGGCCAAGCGCAACACCGATGGCGACGTCTGGTACGGCGCGCAGGGCTATCCCGCGCCGGATGGTACCGGTGTGCGCGCCTACCTCTCGCATTTCGCCGAACGCAGCGAAATGAACGTGTTCGACCTCAACGCCAGCGGCCCGTTCCAGCTGTTCGGCCGCGAGCATGAACTGGTGTTCGGCGTCGGCCAGTCCGTTCGCAAGGGCGAATCGCCTGCCTCGGAGTTCGTGCAGCCGCCGGGCTACGACGTGGTACCGGACTGGCGCACCTGGACCGGCGACGTTGCCCCGTTGCCGCTCACCCGGCATGACTGGCTGGCCTCGGAGAACGAGCTGACGCAGAAGGCCGCCTACGTGGCCGCCCGCCTGCAGCTGGCCGATCCGTTGCTGGCCGTGCTCGGCGCGCGCTACGGCAGCTGGGAGACCCGCAGCTGGCGCTATACCAACGATGCGGCCGGCAACCGCACCGGTACCACCCGCGGCGGCTACAAGCCGGACGATTCGCTGACCCCGTACGTCGGCCTGGTCTACGATTTCAGCAGGCAGTTCAGTGCCTACGCCAGCTACACCGACATCTTCCAGCCGCAGGACTACCGCGACAAGAACAACGATTACCTGGAGCCGGTGGTCGGGGACATGTGGGAGGCCGGCCTGAAGGGCGAATTCTTCGGTGGCCGCCTGAACACCTCCGCCGCGGTGTTCAAGGGCGAGAAGGACAATGTCGCCGAGCTCGATGATTCGGTACCGGCCGCCTCGCTGCCCGATGGCAGCAGCGCCTACCGTTCCACCGGCAAGGGCAACAAGGTCAAGGGCTGGGAACTGGAAGCCCAGGGCAGCCTGACCGAGAACTGGAACGTCTCGGCCGGTTTCGCGCACACCACCATCCGCAACCAGGCGGGCGTGGCGCAGAACACCACCAACCCGGTGGACACCTTCCGGCTCAACACCAGCTGGCGCCCGAGTGGTGAGTGGAACCGCCTCTCGCTGGGGGGCGGCGTGACCTGGCAGAGTCGTATCTACCGCGCCAGCACCAAGCCGCGTGCCGATTACGCGACCAGTGGCCGCACCGAATCGGCGTTCATCACCCAGGATGCGTTCTACCTGGTGAATGTGTTCGCCGGCTACCGCTTCAATGACAATTTCTCCGCGCAGCTCAACGTCAACAACCTGCTCGACAAGAAGTACTACAGCAACGTCGGTTTCTACAACGGCGTGTACTGGGGCGAACCGCGCAACGTGATGTTGAACCTGCGCTGGAAGCTCTGACACCGGCTCCAAGGGACCACTGCGACGCGCAGTGAACACGGCCAGGGATGGCCACTATCATTCATCACCGGCTGCGGCCGGTGATGCCCGTTTCCCCGATCGATCAGCAGGTTTCCGTGGACAGCACGCCGCACGCCAGCGCCAGGTTCAACCGTCTTGGTTCCTTCTTCGCCCGCCCCTGGCTGGGTGTCCTGTCACGTTCGCTCGCCGCGATCTTCGGCGGCTACGCGCTGGCCGCGACCTGCTCGATGTTCTTTGCGGTCGCGCTGCCGATCGCGCGCGGGCAAGCGGTGCTGACCGGCATGCTGGTGGCGATCGTGCTGTGCGCCTGCGCGGCACTGTGGGCGTTCGCTACCCGTACCGCGCTGCGCGCGTGGGTCGGCATCCTGATCCCGACGGCGCTGTTCTGGCTCGGCACCCGCCTGCTGCAGGGGGCCGCATGAAGAACGGATTCCGCCAGTCGATGGCCTGGCTGCACACCTGGACCGGCCTGCTGGTCGGCTGGCTGCTGCTGCTGATTTTCATGGCCGGCACGGCCAGCTATTACCGCGAGGAAATCAGCCGCTGGATGCGCCCGGAGCTGCCGCGCAGCAGCGTGAGTGCCGATGTGGCCGCCGAGCGTGCTCTCACCTTCCTGCAGCACAAGGCGCCGCAGGCCGAGAGCTGGAATGTCACCCTGCCCGACCCGCGCAACCCGGCGATGCGCATGTTCTGGCGCAACCCCGAATCGATGGTCAAGCCGCCGGTGGAAGGCGAGCGCCGCCGGCGCGGCGGAGGCCGCTTCGGCGATGCCACCGTCGATCCGAACACCGGCGAAGAGATCGCCGCGCGCGAAACCCGCGGCGGTGACTTCTTCTACCGCCTGCATTTCGACCTGCACTACATCCCCGTTTACTGGGCCCGCTACCTGGTCGGCTTCTGTGCGATGTTCATGCTGGTGGCGATCATCACCGGCGTGATCACACACAAGAAGATCTTCAAGGACTTCTTCACCTTCCGCCCGGAAAAGGGCCTGCGGTCGTGGCTGGATTTCCACAACGTCAGCGCGGTGATGGCGCTGCCGTACCACGCGATGATCACCTACACCGGCATCGTCACGTTGATGTTCATGTACCTGCCGTGGGGCGTGAGCGTGGCCTATCCCAAGGATGAGGAAGCGTTCTTCAGCGAGGCCTTCGCGCGTCTGGCCGAGATCGAGACCCCGGCCGAAGGACGCGCCACGCCACTGCCCATCCAGCAGTTGCTGGACAGCGCGCGCGCCGAATGGAAGGGCGCGGATGTGGCCGGCTTCACCCTCTACCACCCGGGCGCGGCGAATGCGATCGTGGATATCACCCAGCGCGATGGAAAGCGCCTGTCGGTGGATACCCCGTCGCTGCGCTTCAACGCGATCACCGGCCAGTTGCTCGAGGCCAGCCCGGCCTCGGACGGTGCCACCCAGACCCGTGGCGTGATGTACGGCCTGCACCTGGCGCGCTTCGCCGACTGGGGCCTGCGTGCCCTGTTCTTCCTGTCCGGGCTGATCGGTTGCCTGATGGTCGCCAGCGGCGTGGTGCTATGGGCGGTGAAGGAACGACCCAAGCACGCCAAGTCCGGCAAGACCGGGTTCGGCCTGCGCCTGGTCGACGCGCTCAATATCGGTGCGGTGGCCGGCCTGCCGATCGCTTTCGCCACCTATTTCCTGGCCAATCGTCTGCTGCCGGTCCAGATGGCCGAGCGCGCCACCGCCGAGGTCAATGCGTTCTTCTATGCATGGGCCGCCGCATTGCTGGCCGGTTTCCTCTGGCCCAAACGGAGGATGTGGACCTGGCAGCTGTACCTGGGCGGCGTGCTGTTCGCCCTGATTCCGGTGGTCAACGCACTCACCACGCATGCGCATCTGGGCGTCACCCTGCGCAGCGGTGACTGGGTCCTGGCCGGGTTCGATCTGACCATGCTCGCCTTCGGCGCGATGCTGGCCTACTGCGGTCATCGCATGCAGCGCTGGCAGCCACCGCTGAGTGCGGCCGAGAAGAAACGCCGTCAGCAGGCCGCTGCTGCGGGGGCGACGGCATGATGCTGCTCGCAATCACGCTGAGCTTCTCGGCGTTCACGGCGTTGTCGCTGGCCATGGACAAGCACCAGCTGGACCTGAACGGCAAAGCCGGCGCCAGCGCATCGCGCATGCGGGTGTGGCGCTGGGTGGGCTGGACGTTGCTGACCGTCGCATTCGCACTGTGCGTGCTGGACCACGGCTGGGCGATCGGTCCGGTGCTGTGGCTGGGTGCGCTGACGATCAGCGGGGTGGTGATTGCGTTCGGGCTGTACCCGTACCGCCCCCGGTGGATCGCGCCGCTGGCCTGGGCGTTGCCGGTGGTGGGGCTGGCGGTGGCGCTGGTCGGGCGTTGAGGGAGCAGCCACGCATGGCGTGGCTCTACCTTCAGATCGATCCCTGCGGTGCACCCGCCGCACCCTCACGGGCGTCGCCGCATCGCGATCGCCGGTCAGGGCACCAGTGAAAACATGTGCGCGTCGGCGGGACGGCCGTCGATGACCAGTCGGTTGCGTGCCACGCCCTCGCGCAGGGCGCCGGCCTTCACCGCCACCCGTTCGCTGGCGAGATTGTCTACCGCAACGACGATCTCCACCCGATGCAGGCCCAGCGGCCCGAACGCCTGGGCCGCCAGCGCCTGCACGACGCGGGGCGCCACGCCCTGGCCACGGCACGACTGCCGCACCCAGTAGCCCAGGTTGCAGAAACGGGGATCGTGCTGGATCTTGTTCAATCCCGCGCCGCCGACGAAGGCGGCCGTGTCCTGGTCGAAGATTCCGTATTCGCAGGCCGTGCCTGCCGCCCAACCGTCCCGGCAGGCCTGGAACCATTGCAGCGCCTGCTCGACGCGGTAGTCGACCGAGCTCCACGGCATCCAGCGCCGCATGCCCTCGGCCGACTCACGCACCGCCGCTGCGAACGCAGCGGCGTCGGCATCCTCGAACGGTCGCAGCAGCAGCCCGTCGGCGTGGAGCTGACTGTCGTCCATGTCAGCCCGTTCCCGTCAGGCGCCGTAGCGGCGCAGTTCCCACGCGCGGTGGATGCGCGGGTTGCGCTCGAAGTCCGCCCCGATGGTCTCGGGCGAAATCTCCTTGCACTCCGCGAATTCCTTGATCGCTTCATCGTCCAGCTTGAAGCGGCGGAAGTTGTTGGAGAAATACAGCACGCCTTCCGGGCTCAAGCGCGCCACGGCCGCGCGCAGCAGGCGCACGTGTTCGCGCTGGATATCAAAGTCATCGGCGCGGGCGGAGTTGGAGAACGTCGGCGGATCGCAGAAGATCACGTCGAAGCGGTGACGTTCGGCTTCCAGCCACGCCAGCGCATCGGCCTGGATCAGCTGGTGCTGGCTGCCGCCCTTGCCGTTCAACGCGAGATTGTCGGCGCACCACTGCAGGTACGTACCGGACAGATCCACGCTGGTGGTGGTCGCGGCACCGGCCACGGCGGCCTGCACCGAGGCGACACCGGTGTAGCAGAACAGGTTGAGGAAGCGCTTGCCCTGGGCTTCCTGCGCCATGTGCCAGCGCAGTGGACGGTGGTCCAGGAACAGGCCGGTGTCCAGATAATCGAACAGGTTCACGCGCAGCAGCGCATCGTTCTCGCGCACCAGCACGAACTCGCCACGCTGCTCGAAACGACCGTACTTGCTGCCGCCCTTGCCACGCTCGCGTGACTTCAGCGCGACCTGCTCGGCCGGCACCTGGAAGACCTCGCGCGCGGCCGAGAGCAGCTCGTTGCGGCGGCGACGCACATCCACATCCGGAATGGTCGCCGGGGCCGCGTATTCCTGCACATGCAGGAAGGTCCGGCGGGCACCACCGTCTTCTTCATAGACATCGATGGCGGCCGCGTACTCGGGCAGATCGGCATCGTAAACGCGGTAGCAGGTGATGCTCTCGCGCGTCCGCCACGTCTTGAACTTCTTGATGTTCTTGCGCAGGCGGTTGGCCACCATCTGCGCGCCTTCGCTGAGCTCGCGCGGCTGGCCGGTGTTCTCGCGCTGCGGTACCGCGATCGGGTCGCAGACGATCAGCGCGCACTCGATGGCGCCGTTGAACAGCTGGTACTTCTTGTTGGCGCGCAGGCCGGTGGCGAAGGCCAGGTCGGCGCTGCCGCACAACAGGCTGGCGCGCCACTGCGGCACCGCGCGCTTGAGCGCGTCGCCGAGTTGGCGGTACAGCACCGCGTCGGCGGCCAGGCGCTC
>DMZT01000046.1 GCA_003484865.1 Stenotrophomonas sp. | reverse complement strand
CGCTCTTCCGATCTAGAGCCTGGCCCGGCGCTTTCCGCCACAGGTGCTGGCGCACCTGGATGCGCTGCGCGGGATCAGCACGCCGCCGCTGCGCTATTTCCAGCCGCCGGACCGCTTCGATGCGCGCATCGAGTTCGAGTACGAGGTCGAGTCCACCCAGGCCATGCTGTTCCCGTTGCGGCGCCTGACCGCCGATCTGGCCGCATTCCTGTGCTCGCGCGATGGCGGCGTGCTGCAGTTCGATCTGTGGTTCGAGCACGAACACCACCCCGATACGCGCCTCTCGATCGGCCTGCTCGCGCCCGAGCGCGAACCGGCGATGCTGTTCGAACTGGCCCGCAACCGTGTGGATCATCTGCAGTTGCCAGCGGGCAGCCGCGGCCTGCGCCTGCAGGCCGAGCAACTGCCGCCGTTCGTCCCGGCCGCACGCGATCTGTTCGACCCGCGCCCGCAGCAGGCGATGCCGTGGGAGCAGCTGCGCGAGCGTCTTCGCGCCCGGCTCGGCGATGACGCCGTGCAGGGGCTGGGGCTGCGTGCCGACCATCGGCCCGAACGCGCGACCGGTGACGCCCAGGGCGCGCCCAAGCCCCCGCCCCCGGTGCTGCCGATGCGCCCGGGCTGGCTGCTGGCCCAGCCGCAGGCGCTGCAGGATCCGCACCTGCGCATCCTGTCCGGGCCGGAGCGGATCGAATCGGGCTGGTGGGATGCCGGCGACATCCGCCGCGACTATTACGTCATCGAAACGCCGCAAGGCCAGCGCGGCTGGGCGTATACCGCCGCCGATGCACGCAGCGGACCGTTCATGCTGCACGGCTGGTTCGCATGAGCGCACCGCTGCCCGGATACGCCGAGCTGCATTGCCTGTCGGCCTTCAGTTTCCAGCGCGGCGCGTCCATCGCCGAGGAGTTGTTCGCGCGTGCCAAGGGCCAGGGCTACCACGCGCTGGCGATCACCGATGAGTGCTCGCTGGCCGGTATCGTGCGCGCCTGGCAGGCTGCGAAGAAGCACGCACTGCCCCTGATCACCGGTGCCGAATTCCAGCTGGAGGACGGCCCGAAACTGGTGCTGCTGTGCACCGACCAGGGCAGCTACGCCGCGCTGTGCCAGTTGATCACGACCTGCCGCCGGCGCGCGCCCAAGGGCGAGTACCGCTGCCTGCGCAGCGACATCGAACCGCTGCACGCCGGCCTGCTGTGCCTGTGGGCAGACCCTGCCCCGGGCATCGAGGATGCGCAGTGGCTGCAAGCCTGCTTTCCGCAGCGGCTGTGGCTGGCCGTTGAACTGCACCGCGAGGCCGATGATCGCGCGCGCCTGCAGCGCCTGCGTCGTTTCGGCCGCGACCAGGGCATTCCACTGGTGGCCAGCGGCGATGTGCACATGCACGTGCGCCGCCGCCGCGCGCTGCAGGACACCCTCACCGCAATCCGCCACCACTGCACGCTCGGCGAGGCAGGCTGGCGGTTGTTCCCCAACGGCGAGCGTCACCTGCGCACCCGCCAGGCCCTGGCCACGCTGTACCCGCCCGAGCTGCTGGCCGAGACCCTGCGCATCGCCGAGCGCTGCCACTTCGATCTCAAGCAACTGAAGTACACCTACCCGCGCGAACTGGTACCGGCCGGCCACGACCCGGCCAGCTGGCTGCGGGTGCTGGTGGAAGAAGGCATGCAATGGCGTTGGCCCGCGGGCGAGACGCCCCAGCAGCGCCACCAGATCGAACACGAACTGGCGCTGATCCACACCAAGCAGTACGAGTCGTACTTCCTGACCGTGCACGACATCGTGCGCTTCGCGCGCCGGCAGCAGATCCTCTGCCAGGGCCGTGGCTCGGCCGCCAATTCCTCGGTGTGCTACGTACTGGGCGTGACCGAGATCGACCCCAGCGAGATGGAGCTGCTGTTCGAGCGCTTCATTTCCGCCGAACGCGACGAGCCGCCGGATATCGACATCGACTTCGAACACGAACGCCGCGAGGAAGTGCTGCAGTACGTGTTCAACCGCTACGGCCGCGAACGCGCCGCCTTGACTGCCGTGGCGATCAGCTACCGGGGCCGCAGCGCGGTACGCGATGTGGCGCGGGTGCTTGGCCTGCCGCCGGACCAGGTCAACGAACTGGCCGCCTGCCTGGACCGCTGGAGCAGCCATGAGCCGCTGCCGGAGGCCTTGCGTGAGCGCGGCTTCGATCCGGAGACCCCGCTGATGCGGCGGGTGGTGGCGCTGACCAGTGAACTGGTCGATTTTCCACGCCACCTGTCCCAGCACCCCGGCGGCTTCGTGATCTCCGAACACCCCCTGTCCACGATGGTGCCGGTGGAAAACGCGGCCATGGCCAACCGCACGGTGATCCAGTGGGACAAGGACGACCTGGATGTCACCGGCCTGATGAAGGTCGACTGCCTGGCGCTGGGCATGCTCACCGCGGTACGCAAATGCCTGGCGATGCTGGAAGCGCATGGCGGACCGACGATGACCATGGCGAAGATTCCGCAGGGCGATGAGCCCACCTACGACATGATCTGCCGCGCCGACACCCTGGGCGTGTTCCAGATCGAGTCCCGCGCCCAGATGGCGATGCTGCCGCGCATGCAGCCGCGCTGTTTCTACGACCTGGTGATCGAAGTGGCGATCGTGCGCCCCGGCCCGATCCAGGGCGACATGGTCCACCCGTATCTGAACCGACGGAAGAAGCTCAAGGAAGAAGGCATCGAAGAGATCGACTACCCACCCGCGCTGGAGAAGGTCTTCAAACGCACCCTGGGCGTGCCGCTGTTCCAGGAACAGGTGATGCAGCTGGCGGTCGCCGCCGCCGGCTTCAGCCCCGGCCAGGCTGACGCACTGCGCCGCTCGATGGCCGCCTGGAAGCGCCACGGTGGGCTGGAGCCGCACCGCGACAAACTGCTCGCCGGCATGGCCGCCAACGGCTACAGCCGCGAATACGGTGAGCGCCTGTTCGAGCAGATCAAGGGCTTCGGCAGTTATGGCTTCCCGGAAAGCCACGCGGCCAGCTTCGCGCTGATCACCTATGTCAGCTGCTGGCTCAAGTGCCATCACCCCTCCGCATTCGCCGCCAGCCTGATCAACAGCCAGCCGCTGGGGTTCTATACCCCGGACCAGATCCTGCAGGACGCGCGCCGTCATGGCGTGCCAGTGCTGCCGGTGGATGTGCGCTATAGCGACTGGGACTGCACGCTGGTGCCGCCCACCTCGCCAGGCCGGCCATTTGGCATCCGGCTGGGGCTGCGCCTGGTCGATGGCTTCAGCGAGGCGGTCGCCACCGGCGTGGTGCAGGCGCGCCACCGTTCGCCCTTTGAGAGCGTGGCCGACCTGAGCCAGCGCGCACAGCTGGACCGTCGCCACCAGGGCCTGCTGGCCGATGCCGGTGCACTCAAGGGCCTGAGCGGCCATCGCCATCGCGCGCGCTGGGACGTCTCCGGCGTGGAAAAGCCGCTGCCGCTGTTCGACATGGCCCGCGCCACCGCCGAAGCCGCCGTCGCGCTGCCGCTGCCCAGCGCGTTCGAGGACATGCAGGCCGATTACAACACCACCGGCACCACGCTGGGCCGGCACATGGTCTCCTTCATCCGCAGCCAGCTGCGCCAGCGCCGCTGCAACCGCTCCGACGAACTGGCCGCCCTGCCGCACGGGCGCAGCGTGCGGTTTGCCGGGCTGGTACGCATGCGCCAGCGCCCGCAGACTGCCAGCGGGGTCACCTTCCTCACCCTGGAAGACGAATGCGGCATGGTCAATGCGGTGGTCTGGCGCAAAATCGCCGACCGCCAGCATCGCGTGCTGGTTGAAGCGCAACTGATGCAGATCGACGGCCGGCTCGAGCGCGTGGACGGCGTGCAGCACCTGATCGTCCGCCAGATGCACAACATCGACACCCTGATCGACGGCGTGCGTACCCACAGCCGCGATTTCCGCTGAGCCATCCCGTGACCAACCTCACGCTCTGAATGTAATCCCAGACTTTTCCGACTGGTGCCGTGAAGGGCGTATCCGGTATGGTCGCAGCCTTCCAAGGATCCGGAGAACCCCATGTCGCGCGCGCTGACCGTCACCACGCTGGTCGTTTCCAGCCTCGCCCTGATCGTTTCCGGTTGGACCGCGCTGCGCCTGCACCAGAGCCAGTCCGAGGAGCGTGTCATCACCGCCCGTGGCGTGGTGATCCGCGATGCCAGTGGCCAGGCGCGGGTGATTCTCGGCGCCCCCGTCCCCGATCCGCTCACCAAGGGCATCACCCAGGGGCCGCGTGCGTCACCGCTGTCAGGCCTGATCCTGCTGGGCGCCGATGGCTCCGAGCGTGGCGGCTACGGCACCGCCGATGTCGGCGACGAGGCCATCCTCACCTTGGACGATGCCACCGGCACCACCGAGGTATTCAAGGTCACCGCCAACCCGGATCGCGGCGCCACCCTGGTCGTCAAACACCAGAACAGCACCGGCGCGATGCTGACCTCCTGGCAGGGCAAACCGGAACTGATCTTCCTCAACGACGACGAACAGACGCACTACGTCAGCCCGAACGCCGCCGCCGCGCCCTGACATCGGCGGGCGGTGATTTTCGGGTAGCGCTATGACAACCTGTCCGTTGTTACGGGACCGCCCTGCTGGCGCGCCGACGCGCCGCAGCCGTCCCCGCTTCCGGAGCTCCCCATGCCCATCGCTGCCCCCACCTGGCCCCAGGCCACCACTGTCGACGAGATCCGCCACAACCTGGCGATGGTCCGCGAACGCATCGCCCGCGCCTGCGCACTGGCCGGCCGCGACCCGGCCG
>DMZT01000434.1 GCA_003484865.1 Stenotrophomonas sp. | reverse complement strand
GCACGCGTCGCGCCGTGCGACACCATGCGTTGCGTCACCATGTAGAGCGACGCCGCGCGTCGCTGCTTCGCCACGTGGGGGTACGCCATGCGTCGCTGCCCGAACAGGGAAAGGAAGAAAGTCATGTCAGGCTCAGTACGGCGCCAGCGCCGAGTTGAAGAAGCGGCTCAGCCAGCCCATCGCGTTGGATTGGGCGATCGCGCCGCGGCCGCCGTAGACGATGCGGGCATCGGCAACGCGGCTGGAGGGAATGGTGTTGTCCGGGAAGATGTCCGCCGCGCGCACGATGCCCTGCACCTGCACCAGCTCATCACCCCGGTTAAGGCGCAGGTTCTTGGCG
The DNA here is from genome assembly GCA_003484865.1 of Stenotrophomonas sp. GTDB lineage: Bacteria > Pseudomonadota > Gammaproteobacteria > Xanthomonadales > Xanthomonadaceae > Stenotrophomonas. Next base: position 9,029 of record DMZT01000434.1, on the reverse strand, counting down.
CCCTGCACGACCAGGTTGCCGTTGGGCAGGCGCTGGATCACGGTCACCGTCACGCTGCCCTGCAGGCGGTTGCTCTGCGCGCTGGTGCCCTTGCCGGTGAAATCGCGCGAACCGGCGGCGCTGGCACTGAGGATGTCCTTGCCGCCGAGCGTGACCGGGGCGCCGAAGATGGTCGGCGTGCCGATGCTCAGCTCCGACTCTTTCGAGGTGGAGGTGTTGGCGGTGGTCTGCGCGGTGGTGTTCTCGGTCAGCGTGATCGTGAGCAGGTCGCCCACATCGCGGGCGCGCCGGTCCGAGTACAGCTGCAGGCCGGGGCCGGCGGCGTAGATCGCACCGGCCGTGGCCTGGGCCGAGGGCGGCATGATCGGTTCCACCGGCGCCATGGCCGGGTAGGGGCGGACATCGCCGGCGATCACGCAGCCACTCAGGGTGGCGACGATGACGGCGGCGAGCAGGCGGAGGGCAGGGGCAAGACGCGACATGGCAGGTTCCCGGGTCGACCGATCAGACGTTCTGGTTGAGGTAGCCGAGCATGGCGTCGGTGGTGGAGATCGCCTTGGCGTTCATTTCGTAGGCGCGCTGGGTTTCGATCATCGAGACCAGTTCTTCCACCACGTTGACGTTGCTGCCTTCCAGTGCACCCTGCACCACGGTGCCCAGGCCGTTCAGGCCGGGGTTGCCGTTCTGCGCCGGGCCGGAGGCGGTGGTTTCCAGGAACAGGTTTTCACCGCGCGCCTGCAGGCCCGCTGGATTGACGAAGTCGGTCAGGGTCAGCGCGCCGATTTCCACCGAGGCGGCGTCGTCGGCCATCTTCACGCTGATGGTGCCGTCGGTGCCGATGGTGAGCGACTGCGCGCCTTCGGGAATCTGGATGCCCGGCTGCACCGGGTAGCCGCTGTTGGTGACCAGCTCGCCATCCTGGTTGCGCTGGAACGAGCCATCGCGGGTATAGGCCGAAGAACCATCCGGCATCTGCACTTCAAAGAAGCCGCGGCCGTTGACCATCACATCCAGCGCGCGGCCGGTCTGCTGCTGGCTGCCCTGCTCGAAGTTCTTTGAGGTGGCGACCACGCGCACACCGGTGCCCAGCTGCAGGCCCGACGGCAACTGCGTCTGCGCCGAGGAAGCGCCGCCGGGCTGACGGACCTGCTGGTACAGCAGATCTTCAAAGCTGGCACGGTCCTGCTTGAAACCGGTGGTGTTGGTGTTGGCGAGGTTGTTGGAAACCACCGACATGCGCGTCTGCTGCGCATCCAGTCCGGTCTTGGCGATCCACAATGCCTGGTTCATGGCGTCATTCCTGTGTTGTAGCGGGTGGCCGCGTGGTGCGGCCCTTGCGAAGGGCAATGCATGGCGCGTGCCAGAACGGCGCCGGGATTACGTCACGGCGCGCGGTCAGCCGCCCAGGCGCAGCAGGCTGTTGGCGCTGCGCGCGTTGTCATCGCCGTGCTTGATGACTTTCACCTGCATTTCGTACTGGCGCTGCAGCTGGATCATCTGCACCAGCGCACCGGCGGCATCCACGTTGCTGCCTTCCAGCTGGCCGCTTTCCAGCGACTTGCCCTGGGCCTGCACGAACGGCTGCTGTGGGTCGGTGTTGCGCATCAGCCCATCCAGGCCGCGTTCCAGCCGTGCGTCGTCGGCCTGCACCACGCGGATGCGACCCACGTTGGCCATCGTCTGCGGGCCTTCGCCCAACGGAATGATCGAGATCGTGCCGTCGTTGCCGATGTCCATCGCCTGGTGCGGCGGGATCGCGATCGGATTGCTGTTCTCATCCAGCACCGGATGGCCGCCGGCGGTCACCAGCTGGCCATTGGGCGTGATCGACAGCGCCGCGCCCCGGGTATACGCCTCACCGGCATTGGCGCCGGGTGCCTGCACGGCCAGCCAGTTGCCGGCCTGCAGGGACAGATCCAGCGGGTTGCCGGTGATCTGCTGGGCGCCCATGCGCCGGTTGAAGCCGGCATCCACGTGCAGGGCATCCACGCGCGAGGCATAGCCGGTCCCCTTGATCGGGAAGGCCTCGGTGTTGGCGAGCGCCTCCTTGAAGCCGGGGGTATCGGTGTTGGCCAGATTGTGCGACAGCGTGCCCTGCGCCTGCAGGGAAGCGCGTGCACCGGTCATCGCGACGTAGAGTGCCTTGTCCATCGGTGTAGTCCCGTGTTGCGGTCAGTGGCTCATCAACGCAGGTTGATGATGGTCTGGGTGATCTGGTCCTGCGTGGAGACCATCTGCGAGTTGGCCTGGAAGTTGCGCTGGGCGGTGATCATGTTGACCAGCTGCTCGGTCAGGTCGACCGTGGAGGCTTCCAGCGAACCGGCCTGGATCTTGCCCAGGTTGGAGCTGTCCGGTGCACCGGTACGCGGGGTGCCGGAAGCGAAGCTCTCCGTCCACAGGTTGTTGCCCTTGGCTTCCAGGCCCTGTGCGTTGTTGAAGGTGGTCAGGGCCACCTGGCCCAGCGCCTTGTCGTCGCCATTGGAGTAGCGCGCGTAGACGATGCCCTCTTCGGAGACGGTGATCTCGTTGAGCTTGCCCGCTGCATAGCCGTCCTGCTGGGTGTTGCGCAGCGCGAACTTCTCGCCGTACTGGGTCGAGCCGCTCAGGTTCAGCGACATCGACAGCACGCCGGCGCCGGTGGTCGGGGTGAACGGATCCATGACGATCTGGCCGTTGGCCGGGCTGGTCAACGCACCGCTGTCGGAGAACTGCAGCGTGGTCGGGGTACCGGCAGCCTTGCCGTCCACATAGTTGTAGACCTGCCACTCGTTCGGGTTTTCGGTCTTCACGAAGTAGGAGGTCTGGGTGTGGCTCACGCCCAGCGAGTCGTACACGGTGATGCCGCCGGTGGAGTGGTTGTAGCTGTTGGAGTCGGTCGGGTCGAAGGTGTCGACCGTCGGCTGCTTGGCGTTGGCCGGCAGGGTGAAGCTCACATCGACCTTGCCGGTCTGCCGCGGCGGGCTGTCGGTGGTCATCAGCTGCAGGTCGGTCAGGCGGCCGGCATCGAAGTTTGTTCCGTCCGCGTTCGGGGCGAACACCTGCAGGCGCGCACCCTGCGGGTTGGTCACGTAGCCGGCCTGGTCGGTCTGGAAGTTGCCGGCGCGCGAGTACACGCGCTCACCGTTCATGGTCAGGGTGAAGAAACCTTCGCCGGAAATGGCCATGTCCAGGCTGCGCCCGGTCTGTTCGTTGTTGCCCTGCGAGAACTGCTGGGCGACGTTGGTCACCCGCACGCCGGAACCGACCGCGTTCTTGGACAGGCCATAGCTGGTGGCCGAGAACAGATCGGCGAACTCCGCGCGCGACTGCTTGAAGCCGGTGGTGTTGACGTTGGCGATGTTGTTCGCGGTGACGTTCAGATCGGCATTGGCTGCGTTGATGCCGGACAACGAGACGTTGAAGCCCATGGGATGCTCCTGTGGATGCGGGTAAGGCGGCTCAGCTGATGCGGAGCACGTAGTCGATCGGGGCCGTGCCCAGACCCTTGAGGTTGAGGTACAGGCCGTCCGTGCCGACGGTGACGCTCTCCACCGGGGCCTGAACGTAGGTGTTGAGCTTGGTCTTGGTGCCGGCGGTATCGGTATGCGAGGCGGCGATGGTGTAGGTGCCTTCGGCCATGCGGTTGCCGTTGGCGTCCTTGCCGTCCCAGTCGAAGGTGACTTCGCCGGAGGCCTTGGCTTCCACGCTGATCTGGTTGACCTTGACGCCGTTGGCATCGGTGATGTCCACCGTCACGAAGCCGGCGCCGGGCGCGGCGACCATGCCGGTGACGTCACCGTCCTTCTCCAGCGCGAGCTTCTCCGACGGCACCAGCACTTCGTGGCCGACCAGGGCCGCGCCGCGCAGGATCTGGTCGCTGGACATCGAATCCTGGAAGCCCTTGACCGTGTTGTTGAGGTCGGTGATGCCCTGGACCTGCGACAGCTGCGCCATCTGCGCGACCATCTGGGTGTTGTCCATCGGCTTGAGCGGGTCCTGGTGCCGCAGCTGCTCGGTCATCAGGCGCATGAAATCGGCCTGGTCCAGGGTGCTCTTTTTCTTGCTGGTATCGCTGTTGGGCGCGTTCAGGCCCAGCGCGGTGTAGATATCGCTGCTGTTCTGGCCAACGCCGTTGGTGCTGCTCATGGGAGGGGATTCCTGCGGTAAGAGGGTCAGCGACCCATGGTCAGCGTGGCCAGCGCCAGTTCCTTGGCGGTGGTCAGCATTTCCACGCCGGCCTGGTAATTGCGCGAGGTGGAGATCAGGTTGACCATCTGCGCGACCGGATCCACATCGGGCTGGTAGATGTAGCCATCGGCATCGGCGAGCGGGTGGCCCGGCTCGTAGCGCTGGATCGGCGCGGCGTTGCTCTGGCTGATTTCCTTGACCTGCACCGTGGTGATGTTCGGGTCGGTGCGGCTGGTGACCGACTGGAAGATCGGCTCCAGCGGCTTGTAGACCGCATCGGCCGACCCGGCGACGGTATCGGCGTTGGAGAGGTTGGAAGCGATGGTGCTCATGCGCACGGACTGCGCCTGCAGCGCAGAGCCGGCGATATCGAAAATGGGCAGATTGCTCATGGCTTATTGCCCCGTGATCGCGGTGAGCATCGAGCGCACCTTGGATTCGACGAAGCTCAGCGAGGCGCGGTACTCCAGCGCGGCGCGGCCGTAGGCGGCGCGTTCGGCATCCGGGTCGACGGTGTTGCCGTCGATGCTCGGCTGCACGCCTTCCTTGGCGATCTGGAACGGGTTCAACCCGCCGCCGATCTCATAGTGCTTTTCACTGGTGGTCTTCAGCAGACCGTTGCCATCCAGGCCCTGGGCATTGCGCAGGGCGGCATCGAAGTCCAGGTCCTGGGCCTTGTACCCGGGGGTGTCGGCATTGCTCAGGTTGCTGGCGATCAGCTTCATCCGCTGCTCGCGCAACGGCATGGCCTGGGCGTGGACACCCAGATAGTTCGAAATCAGATTGGGCATGACGCACTCCCACGGGACGATGCCTGGGGCAGTGCAAGCGGCGTGCCAGAGGGGCGGCAGAAGAGAGGGGCCGGTGCCCGGCGGCATCATTCACGCCGGGAGATTCACCACGCCAGGGAGGCCAAGGCCCCGCGTGGAGTCAGGAAACAGCCCTCGGCGTAGATCCACGCCATGCGTGGATGCCGTCAACCAACCCGAGGGAGGGCGCCGACACCAGGGCCGGCCGCCCTTTACGCCGCCATCGCCACCTTGCGCAGGCGGTCCAGCAGGAAGTCCGCCAGCTCATGCGGGGAGTACTTGGCCACGAACGCGTTCGCACCGACCCGCTCGACCATCGCGTTGTTGAACACGCCCGACAAGGACGTGTGCAGCAGCACGTACAGGCCGGCCAGGCCCGGGTGACGCCGGATTTCCGTCGTCAGGGTGTAACCATCCATCGCCGGCATCTCGATATCGGAGATCACCATGGCGTAGCGCTCGGCCGGGTTCTCGCCCGAGGCGTGGATCTGCAGCAGGTGGTCCAACGCCTGCTTGCCGTCCGACAGCAGGGTCGCCCCGACCCCCAGCTGGTCCAGCACGCTGCGGATCTGCTGGCGGGCCACGCGCGAATCGTCCACCACCAGCACCTGCATCGGCGGGGCATCGGGGGGCAGGGCCATGGACGGGTCCAGCACCGCTTCGCCCCGGATCTCGGCGATGTCGGCCAGCACGCTTTCCACGTCGATCACCTGGATAAGCTCGCCCTGGAAGCGGGTCACCGCCGTCAGGTAGCTCGATTCGGCGCCCAGCTCCGGTGGCGGATGGATGTCTTCCACCGCGATGTTGACGATGCGTTCCACACCACTGACCAGAAAGCCCTGGATGGAGCGGTTGAACTCGGTCACCACCAGATAGCCCGGCGCCTTGTCGGCATCGGGCTCACGCTCGGGATGGCCGATCGCCAGGCCCAGGTCCAGCACCGGCACCGAGCGGCCACGCACATCGGCCACACCGGCGAACTGGCTGGGCAGCCCGGGCACCTGGAACAGATCCGGGCGCCGCAGGACTTCCTGCACCTTGAACACGTTCACGCCAAAAAGCTGACGTCCCCCCAGCCGGAACAGCAGCAGGGCCAGACGATTGTGGCCGGCCAGGCGCGTACGCTGGTCGATGCGGTTGAGCAGGTCATGGGACATGGGCTTGGTATCGGCGGCGGTGGCGATGACTTGAGCGCGGCGTGCGCCAGGCTTCGGCACGGCGCTTGCATCGTGCTGCCCATGTTCCTTGCCCCTGGAGTGCCCATGCGTTCTCTTGTCCTTGCCGCGCTGGTGCTGGTGGCGCCCGCCTGGGCCGCCGGCGGCTGGCAACCCGTGGACAGCATCCGCCAGGCGGCGCTGGGCACCCTCCCGGCCGGCAGCGAAGGTGACACCACGCTGGATTCGGCACTGCGCCTGCCGGCCTGCGGCCAGCCGCTGGCGGCCCAGCCAACCGGCAGCAGCACCGTGGAGGTCAGCTGCCCCGATGCGGGCGGCTGGCGCCTGTTCGTACCCGTAAAAGTGCGTCGCAACCAGACGGTGCTCATCCTCAACCGTGGCGTGGCCGCTGGAGAAACCCTGGCGGCCGCCGATATCACCACTGGCCAGCGTGATGCGGCCCGGATCGCCGGCGCCGCGTTGGCCGATCCGGCCGCGGCGGTCGGTCGCGTGGCACGCAGGACCCTCAGTGCGGGCAGCCTGCTGTCGGCCAATGACCTGGTCGCGCAGCGGCTGGTGCGGCGGGGCGACAGCGTCGCGCTGGTGTCGCGGCGGGGCGGGGTGGAGGTCCGGGTGGCCGGACGCGCCATGGCCGATGCCGGCGAAAACGAGCGGGTCTCGGTCGAGAACCTGTCGTCCCGCAAGATCGTGCAGGGCACCGTCGCGGCCAGCGGTGACGTTTTAGTGACGCGCTGAACACGATTGTGAATACGCGCCACTTTTCCGGCAAAACCTGCAATATTCCCCTAAAGATGGCGTCCGCCCGGCCGTTATCCCTTGTGAACCGCATTCCCAGGACAACTCCATGAGCCAGAAAATCGACGGCAACCTCCCGGCCACCGCCCATCTGCGCAGCGTCGCTCCGGGTAACAAGCCGAGCGTCAGCACCGATGCCCCGGCCCGGCCGGTGGAAGCCGCTGACAGCCTGCGCCTGACCGGCGAAGCCACCAGCCTGCAGACCCTGCAGCGTGAATTGTCCACGGCGCCGGCGATCGATGCCGGGCGTGTGCAGGCGGTGCGCGATGCGCTGCAGAACGGCAGCTACAAGATCAATCCTGACGCGATCGCTTCGCGCATGCTTGAGCTGGACCAGCAGCTGCAGGGATGAAGCTGGCGATGAGCGAGCCGCTGCAACGCCTCAGCGATGCCCTGGACGTCGAACGCCAGGCATTGGTCGAGCATGACGTGCACGCGCTGATCCGTGCGACCGGCGCCAAACTGGAAGCGCTTCGGGCGCTCGAGGCCGCGCTGCCGGTCGGCCAGGCCGAACGCGTGCAGGAACTGGCCGAGCGCAACCACGCCAACGGTGTGCTGCTGTCGCGCCGCCGCCGCGAGGTCAACTGGGCCCTGCGCCAGCTCGGCCGCAGTGAAGAATCCTCGGCGTATGACGCCAAGGGCCAGTCGCACATCCTGCATACCCGGCGGCCCCTCGCGGTCGCCTGATCTCCCCGTCTGGCGGCCCCCGGCTGCCGATGTGAACGTCACCGCGTATATTGAGCGCCTGTTTCCAGCCGCCTCGATGTGACCGTGACCGTAACTTCCGCCCTTGTCACCGCCCCGTTGCCCCCGCATCCGGTCCTGCTTGCCCTGTTTGAACGGATCAAGGAGGGCGTGCTGCTGTTCCGCGAGGATGGCAGCGTGGCGCTGGCCAATGCCGCCGTCAGCGAGATCCTCGGCCAGGCCGAGCGCGATGCCGCCCTCACCCCGGCGCAATGGCTGCGCCAGCTGCTGCCACCGGATGCGCTGGAACAGGCGCGCCTCAACGGCCACTGGAACGGGAGCCTGCCGGTCGACGAGCGCATGGTCATCGCCCACGTCTACCATCATGACGATGGCGGCCAGCGGCACTATCTGGCCCTGTTCCGCCGCATCGAAGGCCAGGAGGATTACGAGCGCGAGCTGCAGCAGCGCCATGCCGAACTGCGCCAGGCCTACCTGCGCCTCAACGGCACCCAGGAAAAGCTGCTGCAGTCGGAGAAGATGGCCTCGATCGGCCAGCTCGCCGCCGGTGTGGCGCACGAGATCAACAACCCGATCGGTTATGTGCACTCCAACCTCGGCAGCCTGCAGGAATACCTGCGCAGCCTGTTCACCGTGATCGAAGCCTACGAGCGGGCCCTGCGTGCGCCGGACCCGAAGGCGCTGATCCCGGAAATCGATGACATCCGCCAACGCTTCGACATCGATTTCATCAGCCGCGATCTTCCGCAGCTGATGGCCGAATCACGCGAGGGCATCGAGCGGGTGACCCGGATCGTGCGCGATCTGAAGGACTTCTCGTATTCCGGCCGGGATGAGTCGTGGAAGCTGGTGGACCTGCATGCGGGCCTGGAATCCACGATCAACATCATCTGGAACGAGCTCAAGTACAAGGTGACCCTGCACCGCGAGTTCGGCCAGCTGCCGCTGGTGGAGTGCCTGCCGTCGGAGTTGAACCAGGTGTACATGAACCTGCTGCTCAACGCCGGCCACGCCATTGCCGACCGCGGCACGATCCATGTGCGCACCGGGGTGGAGGGCGACACGGTCTGGGTGGAATTCGAAGACACCGGCGGCGGCATCTCGCCGGACCTGCGCCAGCGCATCTTCGATCCGTTTTTCACCACCAAGCCGGTCGGCAGCGGCACCGGGTTGGGGCTGTCGATCTCCTACAGCATCATCAACAAGCACCATGGCCGCATCGATCTGGAGAGCACGCCGGGCGTGGGCTCCAAGTTCCGGCTGGTGCTGCCGATCAAACAGCCGCGCTGATCCGACAACGGTTGCGCCGGCCGCTGGCCCGCATTGCGCGGGCTTTCAGGCATCGCGTTCGGTTGGGCAAGAGCAGCCGACCAACGGT
>DMZT01000435.1 GCA_003484865.1 Stenotrophomonas sp. | reverse complement strand
GGACCGCTGCGCGCGTGCCCGCAGCAGCAGTGGTCGGCGAGGACTGGCAGACCTTCTGATCCGGACCGGCGCGCCGGTGCCAACGGCGCGCCGGCAGGGCCGGTTCACCCGGTGCTCACCGCCGGGCATTGGTAATCGGCGCTATTCTGTTTGCCGATGGTGAGCACATGACCTCTCGTTCCGACCGGCTCGGCCTGACCGCGTTGACTGCCCTGGTGGTCGGATCGATGATCGGCGCCGGCATCTTCTCACTGCCACAGAACATCGCGCGCAGCGCCGGCCCGGGTGTGGCCTTGATCGGCTGGATGATCAGTGGCCTGGGCATGTTGATGCTGGCCTTCGTGTTCCAGAATCTGGCCAACCGCAAGCCCGAGCTGGATACCGGTATCTACGCGTACGCGCGCGCCGGGTTCGGCGATTACATCGGCTTTTCCGCGGCGTGGGGCTACTGGGTCTGCTCGCTGCTCGGCAACGTCAGCTACTTCGTGCTGATCTTCAGCGGCCTGGGCTATTTCGTGCCGGCCTTCGGCGAGGGCAATACCTGGCAGGCGGTGGCATGCGCCTCCGTGCTGCTGTGGGCGATGCACGCAATGATCCTGCGTGGCATCCGCCAGGCCGCCTTGGTGAATGCGGTCGTCACCGTCGCCAAGATCGTGCCGATCGTGGTGTTTCTGATCATCGCCGCCGTGGGCTTCAAGGCCGATATCTTCACCGGCGAGTTCTGGGGCACGGCCGAACTGGGCAGCCTGGGTGAGCAGCTGCGGGGCATGATGCTGATCACGGTCTGGGTGTTCATCGGCATCGAGGGTGCCAGCATCTACTCGCGGCGCGCGGCCAGGCGTTCGGATGTCGGGCGCGCGACGATCATCGGGTTTGTGTGCGTGCTCGCGCTGCTGATGCTGGTCAACCTGCTGTCGATGGGCGTGCTGCGCCAGGAAGCGCTGGCACAGGCGCGCAATCCCTCGATGGCCTTCGTGCTGGAGGCCATCGTCGGGCCCTGGGGCGCCACGTTGATCATCATCGGCATGATCGTCTCGGTGCTGGGGGCATTGCTGGCATGGGTGCTGCTGTGCGCCGAAGTGCTGTATGCGGCGGCGGGGGATGGCACGATGCCGGCGTTCCTCGGGCGCGAGAACGCACGACAGGTTCCCGCCAACGCGCTGTGGCTCACCAACGGGCTGATCCAGTTGTTTCTGATCATCACCCTGTTCAGTGCCGGCACCTACACCAGCCTGGTGCTGCTGGGCGCATCGATGAGCCTGGTGCCCTATCTGTTCTCGGCCGGTTACGGTGCATTGCTGGCGCTACGCGGGGAAACCTATGGCGGGCAACCCGGGCTGCGGGTCCGCGATCTGCTGGTGGCCGGTCTGGCCACGGTATACGCGCTGTGGCTGGTCTATGCCGGTGGTCTGTCACAGGTGCTGCTGTCGGTGTTGCTGTACGCACCGGGCATCGCCATGTTCGCGGCCGCCAAGCACCAGCATGGGCAGCGGATATTCACCCGGGCGGAGCAGGCGATCGTGGCGGGCGTGATCGTCGTTGCCGGCTGGGCGGCGTGGGGTCTGTACCAGGGTGATCTACACCTGGCGTGAGCCCAACGGGATCGACTCAGCCCTCCCGATGGCCGCGCGCCTCCGGTTCGTTCAGCAGATCGATGGGTGTCTCAACACCGCGGCCGACGCTCCACAAAAAAGCCCGGTCAATGACCGGGCTCTTCATCCACGCCTGCGCGCTGCTTACCAGCGCATGCCGGCGAAGGGGTTCCAGCTGGTATCGCCCTTTACCTTTTCAAGGTAGTACGAATAGTTGGTGGTCAGCGCGATCAGCACCGACCAGGCCACACCGATCGCACGGCCGACCACGTCCGGCAGGAAGGCCACGACGACCATCAGCACCAGGGTGATGCCCAGGATCGTCAGCGCCTTGCGCCACATGCCCAGGATCAGCAGGTAGATCCAGCTGAAGAACAGGGCGAACAAGTTGAAGTTGACCTTGATCTTCTGGCCGAACGGCAGCGTCTTGTACGCGGCCTTGAAGGTCGGCGAATTGGGGGCGCCGTGCTGTTCGAAGAAGTTGAAGCGGAACTGCCACTTGGGGCTGTAGGGGGAAGCAGTGTTGGAATCCATATCCGAATCGTATGTTGAAAACGATTACATGATAGCCGCAAGCTCTTGATTACCGCCAATTTTTCGACGCTTTGCACGCCCCCTGTCAGGGACTGCGCGCACCGTCACACATTCGTCCCGGTTTTCCGATAGGGTGCGCAATCCGCGCGGCCGGAAGCCCCGCGGGTAATGAGAAGTCAACGAGATGCCAGACCATGTCCATTGATGTGATGACCCCCGATCGCCCGCAAGCAGGGCCGCAGATCACCCCGTGCCCGGTTGCCACCCAGGCACAACACCTGCTTGCCCAGCTGCAGTTTTCGCAGGTGAGCGCCCGCGCGCTGTCGCGCCTGCCGGTAGACACCGACCTGGCCATCGCCGCTACCGTCGCCTGAGCCGCTGCCGCACCCCGTCAACGCTGCCGGCCCGCCCCCTCCAGGGCGAAAAACTGCGCACCACTGGCGGCGCTTCCTCCTGCCGAGGCCATGGGGACCGGTCGCGTTGCGGCAGGGGGCTGATCGCCGCCGCCCGCAAGATGAATGGGCAGAAGCCCATGGCACAGGGCCTGCGCCCCCTTGGCCGCGAGAGGGCCTCCACTTGTCTCGATCCAAAAGCTGAATGCGGAGAAATCCCCGGTCCGCCCTTCGCGCGCACCTTACATTTCGCGCCATAGACTGAGCCGCATTTTTCGTCTCAAGCGGTTTGGAGAGTTCGTGGGTTCCGGTAGTCACAGACATACGCTGCGTGCCGGTCTCCGGCCTGCGCCGACAGGACGAATGCGTGCCATCGTGTACGCCGGGCTCAGGATGCCCCTTTCCACACTTGGCACCCCCGGCCTGGCACGCCCTGCACAGGGACACCGCGCATGAGTACCCAGACCCTGAACGCCCTGCTGGATGCCGGCCGGGCGACGTTGCCGGCCGAGTCGCCGTTGCCGATGCCCGAGCAGTCCCTGCGCGAAGGGCAGCTGCAGGTTCCGCGCCAGCGCACCTCGCCGCGGATGATCGGGCTGCGCCGTTTCTACATCCTGGGCGGTACCGCGGCCATGACCATCGCCGCCAGCCGGATGATGTGGAAGGTGCTCGCCGTTGATGGCATCAGTGTGCTGGAAGCCTGCCTGCTGGTGCTGTTCGTGGGCCTGTTCGCCTGGATCGCGTTGTCCTTCGCCGGGGCCGTGGCCGGCTTCCTGACCGCGGTATTCGATCGGGGCTACAAGCTCGGCATCGACCCGGATGCGCCGCTGCCGACCGTGCATACGCGCACCGCGCTGCTGATGCCGACCTACAACGAAGATCCGCGCCGGTTGCTGGCCGGGTTGCAGGCGATCTACGAGTCGGTGGCCGAGACCGGCCAGCTGGCGAATTTCGATTTCTACGTGCTCAGCGATACCCGGCGCGATGACATCGGCCAGGCCGAGGAAGCGGCCTTCCACGCCCTGTGCGACGCGGTGGGCGGCCATGACCGCATCTTCTATCGTCGCCGCGGCGACAACGGTGGCCGCAAGGCCGGCAACATCGCCGACTGGGTCCGCCGTTTCGGTGGCGCCTATCCGCAGATGCTGATCCTGGACGCCGACAGCCTGATGACCGGCGACACCATCGTGCGTCTGGTCGCCGGCATGGAGCACAACCCGGATGTGGGGCTGATCCAGACCCTGCCGGCGGTGGTCGGCGGGCGCACGCTGTTTGCCCGCATGCAGCAGTTCGGTGGCCGCGTGTACGGCCCGGTGATCGGCCGCGGCGTGGCGTGGTGGCATGGCGCGGAGAGCAACTACTGGGGCCACAACGCCATCATCCGCACCCAGGCCTTCGCCGAGCAGGCCGGCCTGCCGTCGCTGCCGGGCAAGGAGCCGTTTGGTGGGCATGTGCTCAGCCACGATTTCGTCGAGGCCGCCCTGATGCGCCGCGGCGGCTGGGCCACCCACATGGTGCCGTACCTGAAAGGCAGCTACGAGGAAGGCCCCCCCACCCTGACCGACCTGCTGGTGCGCGATCGTCGCTGGTGCCAGGGCAACCTGCAGCACGCCAAGGTGGTCGGTTCCAAGGGCCTGCATTGGGTCAGCCGCATGCACATGCTGGTCGGCATCGGGCACTACTTCACCGCGCCGATGTGGGCGATGCTGATGTTGATCGGCATTGCGATCCCGCTGTTCCAGGGCGGCATCGACCTCAATGAAGTGCTGCATCTCTCGCCCGGCGTGTACTGGCGCCACCAGGACGAGACCCAGGTGATCCGCATGTTCGCCATCACCATGGTGGTGCTGCTTTCGCCCAAGGTGCTCGGCTATCTGGCGATGCTGCTGGAGCCGGTTGAACGCCGTGGCTGCGGTGGCACGATCCGCGCGTTCATCTCGATGATGCTGGAAACCATCCTCGCCGCGCTGATGGCGCCGGTGGTGATGTACGTGCAGTCGCGCGGTGTGGCCGAAGTGCTGGCCGGCAAGGACTCGGGCTGGGACGCGCAGCAGCGCGACGATGGCGGCGTGTCCTGGTTGGCGCTGACGCGTGGCTACGGCGGGCTGAGTGTGTTCGGCCTGTTCATGGGCGCGCTGGCCTATGCGGTCTCGCCCTCGCTGGCCGCATGGATGGCACCGGTGGTGATCGGCATGGTGCTGGCGATTCCGGTGGTGGGCTTCACCTCCTCGCGCACCGCTGGCGTCTGGATGCACCGGTTGGGCCTGATGGAAATCCCGGAAGAATCGGCCCCGCCGAAGGTGCTGGTGCGCGCGGCCGAGCTGCGCCGTGCTGCGGCCGAGGCACATCCCGCCGGCTGATCACGGCCATCCAGGCATCGCCCCCATTGCGGTGGGCCGCGGTCATAATGCGGCTTGAACGTACTGGAGCCGCCTGATGCTGGATACCGTGGAAAACGAAACCGGCGCCGACCCGCAGTGGTCGGTGCTGTGGCTGCATGGCCTGGGTGCCGATGGCCATGACTTCGCCCCGATCGTGCCCGAACTGGTGCGCCCGCACTGGCCGGCGATCCGCTTCGTGTTCCCGCATGCGCCGGTGCAGCCGATCACGATCAACAACGGCGTGCCGATGCGCGCCTGGTATGACATCGTCAGCATGGATTTCCGTTCGCGCGCGGACAGCGCCGGGGTGGACGCCTCGATCGTGGAACTGGAACTGCTGATCGAGCGCGAGGTCGCCCGCGGCATTCCGGCCGAACGGATCCTGCTGGCCGGCTTCTCGCAGGGCGGGGCGGTGATCCTCAGCGCGCTGCTGCGTCGCACCCGTCCGCTGGCCGGGCTGATCGCACTGTCGACCTATCTGCCGGATCCGGCCAAGGCGGCTGCCGCGCGCGTGGCCGATGCCATCAGCGTGCCGGTGTTCATGGCCCATGGCACCCAGGATCCGGTGATCCCGGTGGCGATCGCCGAGCACACCGCGCAGACGCTGAGCGCGCTCGGCCTGCCGGTGCAGTGGCACACCTACACGATGGCCCACCAGGTCTGCGCCGAGGAGCTGCAGGCGCTGGGCGACTGGCTCGAGGCGCGCTTCGCCGCCTGACGCCATGAGCGACCCGCGCCAGCAGTCCTGGTTGCCCGAGCTGTGCCGCCTGCCGCGCCTGGCGGCAATGCTGGGGTTGGCCGAGCTGGTGGTTGTCGTAGTGGCGCTGGCCCCCGATGGCAGTCGCCACTGGACGCTGCCGGACTTCCTGTCCGCCAGCGGCTTCGCGTTGTGGCTGGCGCTGGCAGTGACGGTCAGCCTGTGCAGCGTGCGCGCGGTGCTCTCGCGCCTGCCCGAAGTGCCGGGCATGGTGCTGGTGGTGCTGATGACCGGGCTGATCGCCGGTGCGTGCGCGGCGATCATGCATGCGCTGTACGGCGTGCTCGGCGGCAGCAGCTTTGCCCAGGCGGTCGGCTTCTGGCGGTTCACGTTGGGCAGTGCGGCGATCACCGCGCTGATCACTGCCCTGGCGCTGCGCTACTTCTACGTCAGCGACCGCGGCAGCGCGCAGATGCTGGCCAACGCACGGGCCCAGGCCGATGCATTGCAGGCGCGGATCCGGCCGCACTTCCTGTTCAACAGCATGAACCTGATCGCCAGCCTGCTGCGGCGTGATCCGGAGGTGGCCGAGCGCGCGGTGCTGGATCTGTCCGATCTGTTCCGCGCCGCGCTCGGTGCCGGCGATGGCGATTCCACCCTGCAGGCCGAGTGCGAACTGGCCGAGCGCTATCTCTCGATCGAATCGCTACGGCTGGGCGAACGCCTGAAAGTGATCTGGCTGCGCGACGAGCCGCTGCCTTGGTCGTTGCCGATGCCGCGGCTGGTACTGCAGCCGCTGGTCGAAAATGCCGTACTGCATGGCATCTCGCGGGTGCCCGCGGGCGGCACGATCGTGCTTGCACTGTCCAGTGACGGCACGAATCTGCGCATCCGCGTGCGCAACCCGGCGCCGGATCCGGCCACGCGCGGGCTGCCGCTCCTGCAGGGGGCCGGGCATGCACAACGCAACATCGCCCATCGCCTGGCCTGGCGCTTCGGCCCGGCCGCGCGGATGACGGGGGCGTGGGCCGACGGCTACTATGCTTGCGAAATCACGGTCCCGGTCCAGTGAGGAAACTGTCTTGAAGGTGGTGATCGCCGACGACGAACCGCTGGCCCGCGAGCGCCTGCGCTCCCTGCTCGCTGACCAGGCCGGCATCGAGGTGGTGGCCGAGGCCGAGAACGGCGAACAGG
>DMZT01000298.1 GCA_003484865.1 Stenotrophomonas sp. | reverse complement strand
GCCGGAGGCCGTGGCCGAACACGCGCTGGCGCTGGTGATGACGCTCAACCGCCGGACCCACCGCGCCTACAACCGGGTGCGCGAGGGCAACTTCATGCTTGATGGCCTGCTGGGCCGTACATTGCATGGCAAAACAGTGGGCATCGTCGGCACCGGGCAGATCGGCCTGGCCACGGCCCGCATCTTCAAGGGCATGGGCTGCACCGTGCTGGGCCACGATCCGTATCCGTCGGCGGCGTTTGCCGCGATCGGCACGTCGGTCGCGCTGGAGGAGCTGCTCGCCCGCGCGGATATCGTCTCGCTGCACTGCCCGCTGACGCCGGACACCCATCACCTGATCGACGATGCGTCACTTGCCGGGATGAAGCCCGGGGCGATGCTGGTCAATACCTCGCGCGGTGGGCTGGTGGATACCCATGCGGTGATCCGCGCGCTGAAGTCACGGCGCCTGGGGCATCTGGCCATCGATGTGTACGAGCAGGAGAGCGGGCTGTTCTTCCAGGACCGGTCCGGCGAAATCATCGACGATGACGCGTTCCAGCGCCTGATGACCTTCCCCAATGTGCTGGTGACCGGGCACCAGGGCTTCTTCACGGTGGAGGCGCTGCAGGAGATCTCGGCCATCACGCTGCGCAACCTGGCGGACTTCGTCAGTGGCGCAAGCTGCGCCAATCAGGTACTGCCCCCCTGAGCGCCGCCGCCGGCGAGGCCGGCAGTTGCAGCCCCGGAGCTGACCCGTTCATGTCTATACAAGGGCCGAAATGTTGCCGAATCGGGTCATTGCCCGGCACTGCGACAACGTGTCGCAGCCCAAAACAGGCCTTTCCTGCGCTGGATCATTGTCAATGCCTTTCTTAAATGATGCGTGACGGCCTAAAATTGGAAGGCTGACATGATCGTCCTTCGTGCCTGTCCCCTTGGACCGGCACCACCGGCTTTGGCTGGGACGGAGGCGGGCTTGAACTGGCATTCCCTACGCAATTGGATCGACCGATGATTCCGTTGAAACCCCTTGGACGCTTCCTGCGTCCGGGCCTGCTGTTTGCGTTGTCCGTGTTCCTGACGGGCTGCAACTCGGCCATCCTCAACCCCAAGGGCCAGATCGGCCACGACGAGAAGACCCTGCTCATCACGGCGACCGTGCTGATGCTGCTGGTTGTCGTGCCGGTCATCATCATGACCCTCACCTTCGCGTGGAAGTACCGTGCGACCAACACCAAGGCCCGCTATGAGCCGAAGTGGTCGCATTCCACGGCCATCGAAGTGGTGGTCTGGTCGATCCCGTGCATGATCGTGCTGGTGCTGGCCGTGCTGACCTGGCGTTCCTCGCACGCGCTGGATCCGTATCGTCCGCTGGACTCGGACAAGAAGCCGGTGGTGATCGAAGCCATCTCGCTGGACTGGAAGTGGCTCTTCATCTATCCCGAAGAGAACATCGCCACCGTCAACGAGATCACCTTCCCGGTGGATACCCCGCTGAACTTCAAGATCACGTCCGATACGGTGATGAATGCGTTCTTCATTCCGCACCTGGGCAGCATGATCTACTCGATGACGGCCATGGAGACCAAACTCCACCTGATCGCCAACGAGACCGGTGAGTTCCCGGGCATGTCCTCGCATTACAGCGGCGCGGGCTTCAGCAAGATGCATTTCTCCGCGCACTCGGTGACCGAGGCGGAGTACCAGCAGTGGCTGACCAAGGTGCGTGCCGAAAGCGCGACCCTGGACAAGACCGCCTTTGCTGCGCTGACGGCCGAAAAGAACCATGACTGGCACCCGGTGACCTACTTCGGTACCACCGAGGCCGGCCTGTTCGACTGGGTCATCGCCAAGCACATGGGCGACAACCAGCACTACGGCATGAAGCACGACCACAAGGCCATGAAGCATGACGGCGCCGAGGGCGAAAGCCACGAAGGCCACACCATGCCGGCCGCCGGTGAATCGCACGACGGCCACGCGATGGCTGAAGGCGATGCTGCTGCACACGCCGAACACACTGCAGACGAGCACGCCGCAGCCGGTCACACCGGTCACGGCGGCTCGGGAGAATGACCATGAATCTGTTGGGTAAATTGACCTTTGCCGACATCCCGCATGACCCGATCATCATCACCACGTTGATCGGTGCTGGTATCGGCGGCCTGCTGGTGTTGGCCCTGATCACCAAGTTCAAGCTGTGGGGCTATCTCTGGAAAGAGTGGTTCACCTCGGTCGACCACAAGAAGATCGGCGTGATGTACCTCATCGTCGCCTTCGTCATGCTGCTGCGCGGCTTCGCCGACGCGATCATGATGCGTGTCCAGCAGGCCATGGCCGCTGGCGGCAACGAGGGCATCCTGCCTCCGCATCACTACGACCAGATCTTCACCGCCCACGGCGTGATCATGATCTTCTTCGTGGCGATGCCGCTGATCACCGGCCTGATGAACGTTGTCGTGCCGCTGCAGATCGGCGCACGCGACGTGGCCTTCCCGTTCGTCAACTCGCTCAGCTTCTGGCTGTTCGTGGCGGGCGCGGGCCTGGTGATGATCTCGCTGGGTGTTGGTGAGTTCGCGCAGACCGGCTGGCTGGCCTTCCCGCCGTTGTCAGGCAAGGAATACAGTCCAGGGGTAGGTGTCGATTACTACATCTGGGGCCTGCAGGTCGCCGGCCTGGGTACGACGCTGAGCGGCATCAACTTCTTCATCACCATCTTGAAGATGCGCACCCCCGGCATGAAGCTGATGCAGATGCCGATCTTCACCTGGACCGCGCTGGTCACCAACGTGCTGATCATCGCCGCCTTCCCGGTGCTGACCATCACCCTGGTGCTGCTGACCCTGGATCGTTACCTGGGCACGCATTTCTTCACCAATGACGGTGGCGGCAACGCCATGCTGTACATAAACCTGATCTGGATCTGGGGTCACCCGGAAGTCTATATCCTGGTCCTGCCGGCCTTCGGCGTGTTCTCCGAGGTCATCGCCACGTTCTCGCGCAAGGCGCTGTTCGGCTACAAGGGCATGGTCTACGCCACCGCCTGCATCGGCGTGCTGTCGTTCCTGGTCTGGCTGCACCACTTCTTCACCATGGGCTCGGGTGCCAACGTCAATGCCTTCTTCGGCATCACGACGATGATCATCTCGATCCCGACCGGCGTGAAAATCTTCAACTGGCTGTTCACCATGTTCCGCGGTCGCGTGCAGTTCACGACCCCGGTGCTGTGGACGATCGGCTTCATGGTCACCTTCACCATCGGCGGCATGACCGGCGTGATGCTGGCGATCCCGGCCATCGATTTCGTGCTGCACAACAG
>DMZT01000299.1:3230-3511 GCA_003484865.1 Stenotrophomonas sp. | reverse complement strand
CCCATGGGCTCAGGCCCGGGCGAGCAGGCGCACGGCGCGGGCTTCGGAGACGGCGATCAACAGCCGCTCCAGCGCCAGCCAGGCGTCGCCATCGGCGCGCCCCTTGGCGATGCGGTCCACCAGCCCCGCCTCGGCCACGAAACGCTCCCAGCGCTTGACCTCGGGGTGACGCTGCAGCGCGCGCTTGAACGGCGCCTGC
Source organism: Stenotrophomonas sp. (assembly GCA_003484865.1). Lineage (GTDB taxonomy): Bacteria > Pseudomonadota > Gammaproteobacteria > Xanthomonadales > Xanthomonadaceae > Stenotrophomonas. Next base: position 3,312 of record DMZT01000299.1, on the reverse strand, counting down.
CGCGATTCCCAGATGCCACGGCTCTTCATTTCCGCGGCCAGGTTGCCGCCCCGCGCCTGTACCCGCGCCAGACCGGCGGTGG
>DMZT01000299.1:0-3186 GCA_003484865.1 Stenotrophomonas sp. | reverse complement strand
GTCAGCGCCGCCACCGCTTCACCTTCGGCACGCAGGCCGGCGATCATGCGCAGCACGGCCGCAGGCTGGCCCGAGAAGGTCGCCTCGACCAGACGGAACACGTCATAACGGGCGGCATCGGCCACCAGCGATTCCATGGTGTCCACATCCAGGGTCTGGCCGTCGGCCAGCAGCGCCAGCTTGTCGATCTCCTGGGCGGCGGCCAGCAGATTGCCTTCCACCCGCTCGGCCAGGCGCTGCACGGCCTGCGGGTCGGCGCGCAGGCCCTTGCCACGCAGCCGGCGTTCGATCCATTCGGTCAGCTCGTGCGGCTTGATCGCCCAGGCCACCGAGATCACCCCGGCGCGGCCAACGGCATCGGCCCACTTGGTCTGGTGCGCCTTGCTCCATTCATTGCAGGTGATCAGCAGGATCACGTCCGGCGCCGGGTTGGCACAGAACTGACTGATCACTTCGGCGCCTTCCTTGCCCGGCTTGCCACTGGGCAGGCGCAGTTCCATCAGGCGACGTGCACTGAACAGGCTGGGCGCGTTGAAGCTGGCATCGAGCTGGTGCCAGTCGAAGTCACGGCCATCGGCATCGAAGACTTCACGCTCGTTGACGCCATCGGCGCGTGCCCGCGCCCGCACCGCATCGGCCGCTTCCAGCACGCGCAGCGTTTCCGGACCGGCGATCAGGTAGACCGGGGCCAACGGCTGGCTGGCCGGTTGGCTGGCAAGCTGTTCGGGGCGCAGTTCCATCCGGGCAGGCCGATCCGCAGGCGGACCGGGCTCAGCGCCCCTGCGGGACGACGGCGGGGACCGCCGGCGTCGGGGTCGTCGAGGTCGGGCTTGCCGGGGTCGCCGCCGGGATCTCAACCGGCGTTTCCACCGGGGTCGTACCGGGCTTGGCCGGGGCGCGGCCATGCTCCAGTTCGGCGCGGACCACGCTGTCGATACGGCGCATGATCGACGCAGACATCTCACGGCGCAGTTCGTCGGCGAGGATTTCGCGTTCGGTCGTGGTACCGGTGGCGTCGGTCGGCGGCGACACGTAATCGCGCGAGAGTTCGATCACCTGCTGCGGCACCAGCTCGCTGCCGTCTTCGCGGCGGAAGATGAAGATCACCGCATAGCGCAGGCTGTACTCCTGGGCACGGCCCTGGGCATCGATCGCGATCGGCAGATCGCCCCAACGCTCGGACAACACCTGCAGCTGCGACGCCGGGCCCGTGCTGTCCGGATCGGCCAGCTGCGCCCCGGAGGCCTGCAGGCCACGGCGCAGCAACTTGACCAGTTCGCTGTAGGGCGCGGTGGAGACCACCTGCACCGCAGCCGTATCGGCCGGCAGCATCAACTTGTTGCGCAGATGGAAGCCGCACCCGGCAAGGGTTGCGGTCAGGACAAGGGCAAGCAGGAATCGGGTCATGGATACAGTCTGTAGGAGCCGGGCGGTCGCGGCAACAAGCAGTGATCGTGCCGGATGCCGCGTGAACAGGACTTGATACCGGACGGCCCACGGGGCGTGCCCGCCATCGGCCCATGGAGATCGGTGCCACCGGGCGCGCAAGGCCCCCGGTGGCACGACAGGATCAGCCCTGCGGGGCCGCCACGATGTTCACGATCTTGCCCGGCACGATGATGATCTTGCGCACGGTCAGCCCTTCCAGGAACTTGGCCGCGTTCGGCTCGGCCAGGCCCAGGGCTTCGATCTGATCACGCGGCGCATCCGCAGCGACGTCGATGGTGCCGCGCAGTTTGCCGTTGACCTGCACCGCCAGCGTCACCGCATCGCGCACCAGCGCCGCCGGATCGGCCTCCGGGAACGCCTGGTCTTCCAGCAGTTCCTCGGCGTGGCCCAGCACCTGCCACAGCGCATGACTGGCATGCGGCGTGATCGGGTTGAGCAGCAGCACGGTGGCGCGCAGCGCTTCCTGGCGCACCGCACGGCCCTGCTCGCTGACGTCATCGAACTTGGCCAGCGCGTTCATCAACTCCATCACCGCGGCGATCGCGGTGTTGAAGCTGTGGCGGCGACCGTAGTCGTCGCCGACCTTGCCGATGGTTTCATGGGTCTTGCGGCGCAGCGCCTTCTGCTCGGCGTTCAGCGCGGCCACGTCCAGCGCCGGGGCGGCGCCATCAGCGGCATGCTTCTGCACCTGGGCCCACAAGCGGCGCAGGAAACGGGCCATGCCATCCACGCCGGCTTCGTTCCACTCCAGCGATTGTTCCGGCGGCGCGGCGAACATCGAGAACAGGCGCACGGTGTCGGCGCCGTACTTGCCCACCATCACCTGCGGGTCCACGCCGTTGTTCTTGGACTTGGACATCTTCTCGGTGCCGCCGATCACCACCGGCTGGCCGTCGGCGATCAGGGTCGCCCCGACGATGCGGCCGCGCTCGTCACGCTGCACATCCACATCGGCCGGGTTGATCCAGTCCTTGGAGCCGTCCGGGTTCGGGCGATAGTAGGTTTCGGCGATCACCATGCCCTGGCACAGCAGGTTCTGCGCCGGCTCGTTGCTGTCCACCATGCGCGCATCACGCAGCAGCTTGTGGAAGAAACGGAAGTACATCAGGTGCAGGATCGCGTGCTCGATACCGCCGATGTACTGATCCACCGGCAGCCAGTAGTTGCCGCGCTTGTCGACCGCGTCACGGGCACCCGGCGAGGTGTAACGCGCGTAGTACCAGCTCGATTCCATGAAGGTATCGAAGGTGTCGGTCTCGCGCTCGGCCGCGCCGCCGCAGTCCGGGCAGGTGGTCTTGCGCCATTCCGGATCGGCCTTGATCGGCGAACCGGTGCCGACGAAGTTGACGTTCTCCGGCAGGATCACCGGCAGCTGCTCTTCCGGCACCGGCAAGGCGCCGCACTTGGGGCAGTAGATCACCGGGATCGGGCAGCCCCAGTAGCGCTGGCGGCTGACGCCCCAGTCACGCAACCGGTAGTTCACGCGGCGCTGGCCCTGGGCCTTGCGCTCGAAGCGCTCGGCCAGTGCCTCGAAGGCCCCCTGGAAATCCAGGCCGTCGAACTCGTCGGAGTTGACCAGCTCGGTCTCGCGGGTCTTGTCGCCGTACCAGTCCTGCCAGCGCGTGGCGTCGTAGGCGCTTTCTCCCTTGTGCTGCGACTCCAACGCGACGACCTGGCGGATCGGGAGGCCGTACCTGTTGGCGAATTCATTGTCGCCCAGGTCGCTACCGGGAACGG
>DMZT01000300.1:1127-2956 GCA_003484865.1 Stenotrophomonas sp. | reverse complement strand
ACGGCCGCTGGCCGTCAACCACGTAGCGGCCGGGTTTAGCGCGCTGACGGCCAGCGGCCGTCACCACCAGAGCGCCAGCGGCGTCGCTCCCAGCGCCGAGGGCTGCAGGCTTCCCGTTTACAATACGCCCATGAATACCCCTGCCCCCGTTGTCCGCCTCAAGAACGCCTGGCGCTCCAGCCACCCGTGGATCTTCCAGAAACTGGTCGAAAAGCCGGCCGTCCGTCCCAAACCCGGTGCCATCGTCGACGTTGTCGGCGTGGACGGCGAGTGGATCGGGCGTGGCTTCTACAACGGTCATTCGCGCATTGCCGTGCGCATCCTGGAGACCGATCAGGGCATCCCGGTCGACGCCGGCTGGTTCTCGCGCAAGATCGCCCAGGCGGTGTCGCTGCGCCGTGAGGTGCTCAAGCTGGACGAGATCTCCGATGCCTGGCGCGTGGTCCACAGCGAAGGTGACGGTCTGTCCGGCCTGGTCGTGGATCGCTATGGCGACCTGGTCGTGGTCGAATTCTTCGCCGCCGGCATGTTCCGCCACCGCGAGTGGGTGTATGAAGCCCTGCGCGAACAATTCCCGGGCTGCCGTTTCCACAGCTTCGCCGACGAACACGTGCAGAAGCAGGAAAGCTTCGACTTCCACGGCAACACCACCACCGAAGCCTCGGTGATCACCGAGTACGGCGTGAAGTTCCGCGCCGACCCGGCCGGTGCGCACAAGACCGGCTTCTTCGCCGATCAGCGTGAGAACCGCCAATGGCTGAGCCAGCAGGTGGAAGGCAAGACCGTGCTGGACCTGTGCTGCAACACCGGTGGCTTTGCGGTGTACGCCGCCGCGCGCGGTGCGGCCGAGGTGGTCGGCATCGACATCGATGAAGACGTGATCGCCATCGCCAAGGGCAACGCCAAGCTCAACAACGTGCGCCCGAAGTTCATCCAGTCCGACATCTTCCCGTGGCTGCGCGATGCTTCCAACCGCGGCGAGCAGTTCGACGTGGTGATCCTCGACCCGGCCAAGATGACCCGCGACCGCGACCAGGTCATCACCGCGCTGAAGAAGTATCTGGACATGAACAAGCTGGCGCTGGGGGTGGTCAAGCCCGGTGGCCTGCTCGCCACGTTCTCGTGCACCGGCCTGGTGGCCGAAGATCAGTTCCTGGACATGCTGCGCCGCGCCGCCTTCTACGCCGGCCGCACCATCCAGATCCTGAAGGTGGCCGGCGCCGGTCCAGATCACCCGTTCATGGCCCACGTGCAGGAATCGCGCTATCTCAAGGCCGTATTCTGCCGCGTGGTGGATTGAGGTCTGACCGGGCCAGACCCGTTGAACCCGGGACCGTAGAGCCACGCCATGCGTGGCTTCGCGGGCCAGATCAAGCCCAGCCACGCATGGCGTGGCTCTACAACCCAAGGTGAGGCGTCATGACGTTGCGCAGTCTGTCTTTGCTGGTCTCGCTGGCGTTGTGCACGCCACTGGCCGCCCACGCGGTCGACTTCACCCCGCAGGAACTGGCCAGGGCGTCCACGCTGCAGCAGCGGCTGCTGACCCTGGACAGCCATCTGGATACGCCGGCCAACTTCCACCGCGCCGGCTTCGACATCACCCAGCGGCACGACCACAACGCACTGTCGCAGGTGGACTACCCGCGCATGGTCGAAGGCGCGCTGGACGGCGGCTTCTGGGCGATCTACACCGATCAGGGCGACCGCAGCGCGCAGGCGCACCAGCATGACCGCGATGCCGGCCTGCTGCGGCTGACCGAGATCCGCGAGATGCTCGCCGCGCATCCGGACACCTTCCAGCTTGCGCTGACCGCCGCCGATGCCGCGCG
>DMZT01000300.1:0-931 GCA_003484865.1 Stenotrophomonas sp. | reverse complement strand
ACCGCCGCCGATGCCGCGCGCATCAAGGCCGCCGGCAAGCGCGTGGTCTACATCAGCATGGAGAACGCCAGCCCGCTGGTCGACGATCCCACACTGCTCAGCTACTACCACCTGGCCGGCCTGCGCCTGCTCAGCACGGTGCATTTCGCCAACAACGAGTTCGCCGATTCGGCCACCGATCCCAAGGGCGCCGAGTGGAAGGGCCTGAGTCCGGCCGGCAAGGCGCTGGTGGATGAAGCGGTGCGGCTGGGCATCGTGATCGATCAGTCGCATGCCGCCGATGCGGTGTTCGATGATCTGATCGAGCGCATGCCGGTGCCGTTCGTGCTCTCGCACAGCTCGGCCAAGGCGATCTACAACCATCCGCGCAACCTCGACGATGCGCGTCTGAAGCGGCTGGCCAAGGCCGGCGGCGTGATCCAGGTCAACGCCTATGGTGGTTATCTGATCGACACCGCCAAGAGTGAGGCGCGCAAGGCGGCCGAGACGGCGCTGATGGCGCAGCTGGGCACCGATTACGACGGCATGAGCATCCAGCAGGGTGTCGCGCTGAAGAAGGGATTGGAGGAAATCGACCAGCGCATTCCGCTGCGCAAGGCCACGCTCGACGATTTCTTCGCGCATTTCGAGCACATCCTCACGGTGGTCGGCCCCGAACACGTGGGCATCGGGCTGGACTGGGATGGCGGCGGCGGCCTGGCCGATCTGCCCGACGTGAGCCAGCTGCCGAAGATCACCGCGTGGCTGCTGCGCAAGGGCTACAGCGAGAAACAGATCGCCGGTATCTGGGGCGGCAACCTGCTGCGCGTCATGCAGCAGGCGCAGGATCACGCGGCCAAGGTCGCCGCCGCCAAACCCTGAGGCCAGTGGCGCGTCGCGCGCTGCCCGGCAGGGCGGTGTCACCGCTGCCAACAACGAAAAAGGCAGGCCC
>DMZT01000135.1 GCA_003484865.1 Stenotrophomonas sp. | reverse complement strand
CCAAGCCGGCTGCCGCACCGGCCAAAGCGAGCGCGCCGGTGGCGCAGGTCACCATCGGAGGCGAGGACGCTGCCGAGACGGTGGAGCGCTGGCAGCCACCTGCCGTCACCCTCGTTGACGACGACGTTGTCCAGGCTCGCCGCGACGCCGCACGCGCCTTCGAGGAGGACCGGCTGTACCGCACCGCCGAGGACGCGATCCCGATCTGGCTTGCCCTGCTGCAGCACGACCCCAAGGACCGCGTGGCCGAGGCCGGGCTGAAACGCGCGCGGCAACGCCTGCTGCAGGAGGCGTCCGCCTTGTTGCAGCGGCCGCTCAAGCAGCGCGAGGCCTTGGCCCAGGCCAGCGAGATGGCCCTGGTACTGCTGACCCTGGCGCCGGACGATCCCAAGGTGCGCGAGCTGCAGTCGCGGGTGGAAAATGCCCAGCGCGTGGTGGCGTACAACCGCGCCGGCGAAGACGATCTGCGCGCGGACCGCATCGGCGAAGACGGCGATGGCGCCATTCCCAATTTCCGTGAAGCACTCGCACTGGACGCGGACAACCCCCGCGCCCGGCAAGGACTGGCAGCGGCCGAGAGCGCGCTGATCCGGCGTGCCGAGACGGCGGCGCTGGCGGCCGATTTCGCGACGGCCGGTACCTGGCTGGCCGAAGCGGCCAAGGTCCGGGACTCCTCCATCACCATTGCCGACGCCTTCGAACGTATCGAAAAGATCCGCTCCGACACCCTGGTGCGGCTGCGTAACGAGGGTCTGCGCGATCTGGCCACGCCACAGGGACTCAAGCCGGCCCGGCAGAAGCTGGAAGATGCCCTGCGCATCGCGCTGCCCGGTGATCCTGTCGTGGGGCAGCTGCGCGAGCGCATCGAACTGGTCACCCATTACGGCAGCTTCCGGCCGCGGCAGGTGTTCAGCGATGCGCTGCGCGATGGCGGCCGCGGGCCGCAGATGATCGTGGTGCCGCACGGCGGGTTCCAGATGGGCGCGGCCGAGAACGAGCTCGGCGCGACCGATGCAGAGAAGCCCGCGCACTACGTGCGCTTCGAGCGCGGCTTCGCGATGTCGATCACCGAAGTGACGGTCGCCGATTTCCGCCGCTATGTGCAGGCTACCAAGGCCCGCCCCCGGGCCACGCGGCGCGGCCATTCGATCGTGTATGACGAGCGCAGCGGCAACTTCGTCCGGCGCAGCGGGGTGGACTGGCAGTCCGATTACAACGGGGCCGAGGCGATCGCCAACCTGCCGGTGATGCACGTCAGCGTGCGCGATGCCGAGAATTACGCGACCTGGCTGTCCGAACAGACCGGGCGCTCCTACCGGTTGCCCAGCGAGGCCGAATTCGAGTACGCGCTGCGCGCCGGCAGCAGCGGCCGGTATCCATGGGGTGATGCGGGCACGCCGCCCGCGCGCGCGGGCAATTTCACCGGGGCCGAGGATGTCTCGCCCTCCGGACGGCACTGGTACAACGCCTTCGTCGGCTATGGCGATGGGTATTGGGGGCCGGCCCCGGTGGCCAGTTTCGATCCCAATCCGTGGGGTCTGCACGACATTGCCGGCAACCTCAGCGAATGGGTGGCCGACTGCTGGCATGCCAGCTACCGGCGGGCGCCGTCCGATGGCGTCGCGTGGTTCAACCCGGGCTGCCGGCAGCGCGTGATCCGCGGTGGCAACTGGGCCAATGCGCCGGCACAGACCCGCGCGGCGTGGCGGCAATCGCAGGATTCGGACACCACCAGCGCACGGATCGGCTTCCGGCTGGTCCGTGGCATCTGAGGATGTCCCCGATGTGAGGTGACGGGATTTCACCCGGCCCCCCGGCGCGCGCTCTAGGATTGGCACAGTGTCGGGCAGGGTGCCGCGGCCATCTCAGGAACCACGCGCATGCGCAACGATCCATTCGGCGGTCAGCAGCAGGGCCGCGCCCGGCGGCCAGGCCTGTTCGGCAACATCCGCTGGTGGGTGCTGCTGGCGTTTGCCGGCTATGCCGCGTTCTACTGGTTCTCCAACCGTGCGGTGGATCCGTATACCGGCGAAAGCGTGTTGATCGACAGCTCGCTTGATGCGACCCAGGAAAAGGCGCTGGGCCTGCAGGCCTACCAGGAGATCCTGGCGCAGGAGCGACCGCTGGATCCCAGTGCGCCACAGTCACGCGAAATCCAGGCGATCGCCCAGCGCCTGATCGCCAAGGTGGACGTCGTGGAAACCGCGCTCGCCGAAGAGCATGGCCTGAAGCCTGCGCACTTCGCGCGGGAGTTCGAATGGGAGGTCAACGTGATCCCGTCCGACCAGGCCAATGCGTTCTGCCTGCCAGGCGGCAAGATGGCGGTCTACACGGGGCTGATCCCGGTGGCGCGGACGGTGGACGCGATGGCGGTGGTGATGGGGCATGAAATCGCGCACGCCTTGCTGCGGCACGGTGCCCAGCGGATGGCCCAGCAGAAGATGACGCAGATCGGACAGATGGCCGGTGCCGCCAGCGGCATGGACCCGCAACAGCAGCAGATGATGATGTCGGCGATGGGCTACGGCTACCTGCTGCCGTACGCGCGCAGCCATGAGACCCAGGCCGATGAAGTGGGCCTGATGCTGGCCGCGGCCGCGTGTTTCGATCCGCAGGAAGCCATTCCGCTGTGGGAGCGGATGGGGCAGGCCAGTGGGGGGCAGTCAACGTCGGAATTCGCGTCCACGCATCCCAACCCGGGCACGCGCATCCAGAACCTGCAGGCGTTGATGCCCAAGGCGATGGAGTACCGGCAGAAATTCTGCGAAAGCGCAGGGCGTTGAAGGCGAACTGCGCAGCAGTGTAGGCGTGGCGGATCAGCGCGCCGGTTCGTTGACCGTTACGTCGATCACGCCGTCCTGCACGCGTGCCTTGAGCGTGTCGCCCGGGCGCACCTGCAACGGCGAACGCACCAGACTGCCATCGTCCTCGCGGGTCAGGATCGCGTAGCCACGCGCGACGGTGGCCAGCGGGCTGACCGCCTCCATCGAACGGGCGAGCGCACGCAGGCGCAGGGCGTCGCGCTGCAGCTGGCGGCCGATCGCACTGTCCGCACGCGGCTGCAGGCGTTGCAGGCGCTCACGCAGGGCATCCAGCCGGCGCTGCGGATGACCGCTGCGCAGCACGGCTGCTGCGTGGCGCAGCTGGGCCAGACGGCCCTGATGCTGTGTCGTCCACGCCGCGTGCAGACGGCGCGCGACGTCCTGCTGGCGGCGCTGCAACAGCTGCAGGCGTGATTGCGGGCTCCGCGCGTTGAGGCGGAGCAGGGCACGGTCGGCGCGCTGCATCGCCTGCCCCAGGCTGTGCCGCTGCAATTGCGCCAGGCGTGCATCAAGGCGACGCACGCGCAGCAACAGATCGCGCTGGTCGGGGACCAGCAGTTCGGCCGCGACCGAGGGCGTCGGCGCGCGCAGGTCGGCGGCGAAGTCGGCCAGGCTGAAGTCGGTTTCGTGACCCACGGCAGACACCACCGGGGTCTGGCTGGCCGCGATCGCGCGGGTCAGCTGCTCATCGTTGAAGGCCCAGAGATCTTCCATCGAGCCGCCACCGCGGGTCAGCAGGATCACGTCATAGCGGCCGCTGGCATCAGCGCCACGCAGCAGCGAGGTGATCTGCGCGGCAGCGCTGTCGCCCTGCACCAGGCTGGGCAGCAGATCGACCTCGAGCATCGGGAAACGCCGTTCAAGGACGCTCAGCACGTCGCGTACCGCCGCGCCGGTGGGCGAGGTGATCACCGCCAGGCGACGCACATGCGCCGGCAGCGGGCGTTTGCGCTCCGGCGCGAACAGGCCCTCGGCCTCCAGGCGCGCCTTGAGCTGCTCGAAGGCGCGGCGCAGGGCGCCTTCGCCGGCTTCTTCCATGTGGTCGAGCACCATCTGGTACTCGCCGCGGGCTTCGTACAGGGTCAGCCGGCCACGCGCGAGCACGCGCATGCCTTCGCGCGGCACGAACTTCAGCCACTGGCTCTTGGGCTTGAACAACGCCGCGCGGATCTGCGACCGCGCGTCCTTCAGCGTGAAGTACATATGGCCCGAGGCCGGGCGCGTCACGCTGCCCAGCTCGGCCTCCACCCAGATCAACGGGAATGCGCCCTCCAGCAGGTCGCGGGCCAGGATGTTGAGCTGGCTGGGCGTGAGAATCTGCGCGCTGCGGTCCATGGAGGAATCAGGCCAAACGGTACGAACGGGGGGCCATGGTCGCACGTCGGCGGCAATGCTTCATCCCGCGGCGGCGCGGTCGGCGTGCTGCTGCAGCGCCCAGGCCACATGCTCGCGCACGATCGCCGAAGGATGCTCGCGTCGTGCATGCAGCGCGGCCAGCGTCTCGGCATGGGCAGGTGCATTGCCCAGCGCCACGGCGATGTTGCGCAGCCAGCGTTCATGCCCGCTGCGGCGGATCGGGCTGCCCTCGGTGCGGCGCAGGAACTCGTCTTCTTCCCAGGCGAACAGCTGGGCGAGCGAGGCGGTGTCCAGATCGTTGCGCGCGCGGAAATCCGGCTCGTCGGTGCGCTTGGCGAACTTGTTCCAGGGGCAGACCAGCTGGCAGTCGTCGCAGCCGTAGATACGGTTGCCCATCGCCGTGCGCATTTCCTCGGGAATCGCGCCGTCGTGTTCGATGGTGAGGTAGGAGATACAGCGGCGTGCATCCAGGCGGTGCGGGGCGATGATCGCCTGGGTCGGGCAGACATCGATGCAGCGCGTGCAGGTGCCGCAGTGTGCGGTGGCCGGTGTATCCACCGGCAGCGGCAGGTCGACGTAGATCTCGCCGATGAAGAACCACGAGCCGCCCTGTTTGTCGATCAGGCAGGTGTGCTTGCCGATCCAGCCCAGCCCGGCATTGCGGGCGAGCGCGCGCTCCAGCACCGGGGCCGAATCAACGAACACGCGGTAGCCGAACGGCCCGATCTCGGCGGCGATGCTGTCGGCGAACTTCTGCAGCCGGTTGCGCATCAGCTTGTGGTAATCGCGGCCCAGCGCGTAGCGCGCCACGTAGGCGCGGTCACCATCGTGCAGGGTGGCCCAGGCTTCAGCGTCGTCCTTGTGGCCGTAATCCATGCCGACCGAGATCACCCGCACCGTGCCCGGCAGCAGTTCGTCCGGCCGGGCGCGCAGCGTGCCGTGGCGCGCCATCCACTCCATCGTGCCGTACAGGCCCTTGCCCAGCCAATCGGCCAGGTGCGCCTCGTCTTCGCGCAGATCGATGCCGGATACCCCGCAGCGCTGGAAGCCGTGCACGCCCGCGATCGCACGGATGCGTTCGGCGGCACGGGCCAGATGGACGGGGGCGGGCAGGGGAACGGCGGACATGGCCTGGGCGGAAACGGAGCCTGGGGAGGGCGCGACAAGGCTGCGCCTGGGCGACAAGTATAGAATCCCGGCATGCCCGAGCTTGCTGAACTGTTCGATATCGCCGCCGCGCGCCGCCTGGATGCGCAGGCCAGTGCCTTGCTGGGCGATGGGGGGGGCTCGCTGATGGAACAGGCCGGCCAGGCCGCCTGGCACTGCCTGCTGGAGCGCTGGCCGCAGGCGCAGCGCATCGGTGTGGTGGTGGGGGCTGGCAACAACGGCGGCGATGGCTACGTGCTGGCCCGTCTGGCCCGTGAAGCCGGCCGCCTGGTAACGGTGCTGCGGCTGGACGCCGATGCGCCGGCCACGACGTTGGCGCAGCGGGCCGAGCAGGCGTTCATCGCCACCGGCGGTGCGGTGGCGCGCTTCGATGGCGTGCTCCCGCCGGCAGACCTGCTGGTGGACGCGCTGTTCGGCATTGGCCTGAACCGCGCGCCGGCCGGTGCCGCGGTGGATCTGATCACGGCCATCAACGGCGCTGGCGTGCCGGTGCTGTCGCTGGACGTGCCCAGCGGTGTGGATGCGCGCACCGGTCACGTGCCGGGCATTGCCATCCGTGCCACGGTCACCCTGCAGTTCATCGTGCGCCACCAGGGGCTGTATACCGGCGCAGCGCTGGAGCATGTCGGCGGTCGCCGCCTGGCCGCGCTGGATCTGCCCGCGGACGCTGGCGAAGGCGTGCAGCACAGCGCCGAGTGCTGGCAGCAACCGCGCCTGCGCGCGCAGCTGCCGGCGCGACGCGCCAACACCCACAAGGGCGAATCCGGCCACGTGCTGTGCGTGGGCGGCAACCTCGGCAGCGGCGGCGCGGTGATGCTGGCCAGTGAATCGGCGTTGCGCGCGGGCGCAGGGCTGGTGAGTGTGGCGACGCAGCCACCGCATGTGGCACCGCTGCTGGCGCGCCTGCCCGAAGCGATGGTGCATGCCGTCCAGGACGCGCAGGAACTGCAGGCCCTGCTGCCCCGCGCGGGGGTGATCGCGATCGGGCCTGGCCTGGGCCAGAACGACTGGGCGCACGAACTCTGGCGCCAGGTGCTGGCCAGCGGCAAGCCGCTGGTGGTCGATGCCGACGCCCTGAACCTGCTGGCCAAGGCGCCGCAGCCGCTCCATGACGCGATCCTGACCCCGCACCCGGGCGAGGCCGCGCGCCTGCTCGGGCTGAGCACCGCGCAGGTGCAGGCCGACCGCTTCACGGCGGCCAAAGCGCTGGCCGAGCGTTTCCACGCGGTGGTGGTGCTCAAGGGCGCCGGCACCGTGGTCGCCGCGCCCG
>DMZT01000136.1 GCA_003484865.1 Stenotrophomonas sp. | reverse complement strand
GGGATGATGCCTTCGCGGCTGACCAGTCCCACGGTTGGCTTCAAGCCGACCACGCCGTTGACCGCGGCCGGGCAGACGATGCTGCCGTCGGTCTCGGTGCCGATCGCGGCCACCGCCAGATTGGCCGAGACCGCCACCGCGCTGCCACTGCTGGAGCCGCACGGGGTGTGACTGAGCCGGTAGGGATTGCGGGTCTGACCGCCGCGCGCGCTCCAGCCGGAGATCGATTGGCTGGAGCGGAAGTTGGCCCACTCGCTGAGGTTGGTCTTGCCCAGGATCAGCGCACCGGCCGCGCGCAGCCGCTTGACCAGGAACGCATCGTCGGGGCGGAAGCCTTCCAGCGCGAGCGAACCGGCCGTGGTGCTCATGGGGCTGGCGCCGATGTTGTCCTTGAGCAGCAGCGGGATGCCGTGCAGTGGGCCGCGCAGCTGCCCCTGGCGGCGCTCGGCGTCCAGCTGGGCGGCCTCGCGCAGTGCATCGGGGTTGAGCTCGATCACCGCGCGCAGGCGCGAGCCGGCCCGGTCAAGGCGGGCGATGCGGTCCAGGTAGGCGCGGGCCAGCGTGACGCTGTCCAGCTCGCCGCTGGCCATCCGCGCCTGCAGATCGCCGATGTCAGCCTCGGCATAGGCGAATGGCAGCGCCACGGTCGGTGAGGGCGTGGGCGATTCACGGGCGTGCAGGGGCGCCGGGCCCGGGCTGCAGCCGGCCAGCGCGATGAGCATCAGTGATGTCAGTGTCAGGCGCATGCCTGTCCCCCCGAACCGGCCGACAGGCTAACCAGCACAGGCGGCGCTTGGCAACTCAAGCCGCGTTGGCGATCGTGCCGTGGCGTTTGCGGATATCGCGGGCGAGCACGCCGACCACGATCAGATTGATCACCAGCACCGACCACGAGGCCCAGCCCGGGTGCCGGAGGATGGCGTAGATATCGAACGGCAGGTAGATGCCGGCGGTGACGCAGCCCAGCCAGGAGGCCCAGGCTTTGGCGCGCCAGAGGCCCCAGGCCTCGAAAAGGTGCAGGACGCCGTAGGCGACCATCGCAGCAGCCGCCAGATGCACCGCATCGGGGCTGATCATGTTGAGCAGCGAGGGCAGGGTGCCGTGATCCGGGTCCAGGCTGAACCGGCGGATCAGGGCATTGACCGCATCGCGCAGGGGCTGCGGACCGAGCATTTCCAGCCCGGTCGCAGCCAATAGCGCCAGAACCGCCTTGCTGGCTTCCAGCAAGGCGATCAGGTGAAGCCCCGGATGCTTGTGAGGATCCGGGTTGTAGGGCTTGTCGATCACGACAATGGGTCCGATCAGCCGCCGCGCGAAGCCTTCTTGCGGTCGCTTTCGGTCAGGCCCTTCTTGCGCAGGCGGATTTCCTTCGGGGTGATCTCGACCAGCTCGTCGTCTTCGATGAAGTCCAGGGCCTGCTCCAGCGAGTACTTGATCGCCGGGGTCAGCTGGATCGCATCGTCCTTGCCCGAGGCGCGCATGTTGGTCAGCGGCTTGGTCTTGATCGCGTTGACGGTCAGGTCGTTGTCCTTGGAGTGGATGCCGACCAGCTGGCCTTCATACACGTTGTCGCCTTCAGCCGCGAACAGCTTGCCGCGTTCCTGCAGCGGGCCCAGGGAGTACGCCGGGGTGGCACCCGGGGCATTGGCGATCATCACGCCGTTCTGGCGCTTGGCGATCGAACCCTGTTCCTTCGGGCCGTAATGGTCGAACACGTGGAACAGCAGGCCCGAACCCTGGGTCAGGGTCTTGAACTCGTTCTGGAAACCGATCAGGCCACGGGCCGGGATCTGGTATTCCAGGCGCACACGGCCCTTGCCGTCCGGCTCCATGTTCTTCAGCTGGCCCTTGCGGGTGCCCAGCTTTTCCATCACGCCGCCCTGGTGCTGCTCTTCGATGTCCACCACCAGCTGCTCGATCGGCTCCATGGCCTGGCCGTCGATCTGCTTGATGATCACTTCCGGGCGCGACACGGCCAGCTCGTAGCCTTCGCGACGCATGTTTTCGATCAGCACCGACAGGTGCAGTTCGCCACGGCCGGAGACCAGGAACTTGTCGGCGTCTTCCAGCTGTTCAACCTTCAGGGCCACGTTGTGGACCTGCTCGCGATCCAGGCGATCCTTGATCTGGCGGCTGGTCAGGAACTTGCCACCGGACAGGTCCTTGTTGCCGGCGAACGGCGAGTTGTTGACCTGGAAAGTCATCGAGATCGTCGGTTCATCGACGGTCAGCGCCGGCAGCGCTTCCGGGGTATCCGGGTGGCACAGGGTGTCGGAGATGGTCAGTTCCGGAATACCGGAGATGGCGACGATGTCGCCGGCCTCGGCGGTGTCCTGCTCGATGCGCTCCAGGCCCAGGAAGCCCAGCACCTGCGCGACCTTGCCGTTGCGCTTCTTGCCTTCACGATCGATGACCGCGACCTGCATGTTCTTCTTCAGGGTGCCGCGCTGCACGCGGCCGATGCCGATCACGCCCACGAAGTTGTTGTAGTCCAGCTGGCTGATGCGCATCTGGAACGGACCTTCCGGGTCCACTTCCGGCATCGGCGCGTGCTGCATGATCGCTTCGTACAGCGGGGTCATGTCGCCGTCGCGCACGGTGTCTTCCAGGCCAGCGTAGCCGTTCAGGGCCGAGGCGTAGACGATCGGGAAGTCGAGCTGCTCATTGGTGGCGCCGAGCTTGTCGAACAGGTCGAAGACCTGGTCGATCACCCAATCCGGACGCGAGCCCGGACGGTCGACCTTGTTCACCACGACGATCGGCTTGAAGCCCATCGCGAAGGCCTTCTGGGTCACGAAGCGGGTCTGCGGCATCGGGCCGTCCATCGCGTCGACGAGGATCAGCACGGTGTCGACCATCGACAGCACGCGCTCCACTTCGCCGCCGAAGTCGGCGTGTCCCGGGGTGTCGACGATGTTGATCCGGTTCTTGATACCGGTCTTCTTGTCTTCCCAGGTGATGGCCGTGTTCTTGGCCAGGATGGTGATGCCGCGTTCCTTTTCCTGGTCATTGCTGTCCATCACGCGCTCGGCGAGCACGGTGCGCTCGGAGAGGGTGCCGGACTGCTTGAGCAGCTGGTCGACGAGGGTGGTCTTACCGTGGTCGACGTGGGCGACGATGGCGATGTTGCGAAGATTTTCGATAGACATGCGAAAGGGGGCCAGTCGGCGCCGGATTTGGAAAAAGAAGTCCAACATTATACGGCCAAGATGACCAATCGCGAAAAGTGCCTCGCAAGCCTTGCCGGACGGGCATTCAGGTAGTGCCGGCCGCTGGCCGGCAGCCCCATGATCTCCGGCAGGTTCTGCCTGGCTGCCGGCCAACGGCCGGCACTACCGCTGTCCCTGAGGCATTCAGCAAAGCGTTTCCGTGTCGGCGCGGAGGTGCCTGGGCGCGTGGCGACGCGTTTGTCCAACAGGCGCCCGTTGGTCAGGGGGCGCGGTGTATCCTATGGGGCTAACGACAAACCCCCGTACCCCAAGGATTTGCATGTCCCTCATCGCCACTTTCGACACCACCCAGGGCCCGATCAAGGTCGAGCTGTTCGCCGACAAGGCCCCGCTGACGGTTGCCAACTTCGTCAACCTGGTCAAGCACGGCTTCTATGACGGCCTGGTCTTCCACCGCGTGATCCCGGACTTCATGATCCAGGGCGGCTGCCCCAAGGGCCAGGGCACCGGCGGCCCGGGCTACAAGTTCGAAGATGAAAAGAACGGCGTGAAGCACCAGGTCGGTTCGCTGTCGATGGCCAATGCCGGCCCGAACACGAACGGCAGCCAGTTCTTCATCACCCACATCAAGACCGATTGGCTGGACGGCAAGCACACCGTGTTCGGCCAGGTCCTCGACGGCCAGGCCATCGTGGACTCGGTCAAGCAGGGCGACGTGATCCATTCGATCACCCTGGAAGGCGACACCGACGCCGTGCTGGCCGCCCAGGCCGAGCGCGTGGCGGAGTGGAACAAGCTGATCCCCAGCGCCTGATCCGATCCCGACGGCCCCCTGCGAAGGGGGCCGTTTTTACGTTTCTTAGCAGAGGAAATCCCCATGAAAGCACCTGTTCGTGTTGCCGTGACCGGCGCCGCCGGCCAGATCGGCTACGCCCTGCTGTTCCGCATCGCCTCCGGCGACATGCTGGGCAAGGACCAGCCGGTCATCCTGCAGCTGCTCGAGCTGCCGGTCGACAAGGCCCAGGCCGCCCTGCGCGGCGTGATGATGGAACTGGAAGACTGCGCCTTCCCGCTGCTGGCCGGCATGGTCGGTACCGATGACGCCGAAGTGGCCTTCAAGGACGCCGATATCGCCCTGCTGGTCGGCGCGCGTCCGCGCGGCCCGGGCATGGAGCGCAAGGATCTGCTGCTGGAAAACGCGAAGATCTTCACCGCCCAGGGCGCGGCGCTGAACAAGGTCGCCAAGCGTGACGTCAAGGTGCTGGTGGTCGGCAACCCGGCCAACACCAACGCCTACATCGCCATGAAGTCGGCACCGGATCTGAACCCGCGCAACTTCACCGCCATGCTGCGCCTGGACCACAACCGTGCGCTGAGCCAGCTGTCGACCAAGCTCGGCAAGCCGGTCGGTGGCATGGAGAAGCTGATCGTGTGGGGCAACCACAGCCCGACCATGTACCCGGATTACCGTTTCGCCACTGCCGATGGTGCCTCCATCGCCGAGGCGATCAACGACCAGGAATGGAACGCCTCCACCTTCATCCCGACTGTGGGCAAGCGCGGCGCGGCGATCATCGAAGCCCGTGGCTCCTCCTCGGCGGCCTCGGCTGCCAATGCCGCCGTCGACCACATCCGTGACTGGGTGCTGGGCAGCAACGGCAAGTGGGTCACCATGGGCGTGCCGTCCGACGGCTCCTACGGCATTCCGGAAGGCGTGATCTTCGGCTTCGCGGTCACCACCGAGAACGGCGAGTACACCCTGGTCAAGGATCTGCCGGTCGACGACTTCAGCCAG
>DMZT01000133.1:2339-2563 GCA_003484865.1 Stenotrophomonas sp. | reverse complement strand
CATCCTGGTCAACAACGCGGCCTTCCAGCTGCATTGCGATCGTCTGGAAGACCTCGAGGACGAGCACCTGCAGGAAACCCTGCAGACCAACATCGGCGGCTACATCCAGATGGCGCGCGCGGTGCTGCCACACCTGGGCGAAGGCGCGAGCATCATCAACACCGGCTCGGAGACCGGCCTGTTCGGCAGCAAATCGCTGGTGGACTACTCGGCCACCAAGGGCG
>DMZT01000133.1:0-2069 GCA_003484865.1 Stenotrophomonas sp. | reverse complement strand
CTACTCGGCCACCAAGGGCGCCATCCATGCCTTCACCAAGGCGCTGGCCAGCCAGCTGCTGCCACGCGGCATCCGGGTCAACGCGGTCGCCCCGGGCCCGGTCTGGACCCCGCTCAATCCGGCCGACAAGAAGGCGCCGGATGTAGCCGAGTTCGGCCAGGACAGCGACATGGGCCGTCCGGCGCAGCCGGAAGAGCTGTCGCCGGCCTACGTCTTCCTCGCCTCGCCGATCACCGCCAGCTACATCAGCGGCGTGATCCTGCCGGTGATGGGCGGGCCGCGCGGCTGATCGCCGGCGCGGGCGCGTCCACGCCGTAGAACGCGGCGATCCGTGGAATGAAGGTCTGCGGGTTGGCCCCGACCAGGTTGGTCAGCACCACGATGGCCAGCCCCTGGTCGGGGTAGACGATGAAGGCCGAGCGTGCCCCGCCCATGCCGGCCACCTGGCGCTGCGGTGCACGTTGCAGCACCGCCCAGCCGGCCCCCCATGCGCCGTCGCTGCCGTCATTGAGCCGTTCCGGGGTCCACATCCGGCGGGTGCCGGCGGCGTTGACCAAGCGGTTGCCGGTCAACGCGACCAGCCACTGCGCGACGTCGTCGCCAGTGGTCAGCATGCCGCCGCCAGCCCACAGCCCGGGGGTCATGTCGTAGAACCAGTGCGAGAGCCGTGGCGCGGCGTCCGGCGCATCGGTGCGGCGCGGGAACCAGCTGTACATCGTGGCGCTGTTGGCGATCAGGTCGTAGCTGTCGCCGAACGTGGATGACGGCATCCCGGCCAGATCGAACTGGCGCGTGGCTACGTAGCGGTCGTACGGCATCGCGGACTGTGCGGCGATGATTCGTGCCAGCAGCACGTAGTTGGTCTGGTTGTACGTGAAGCGGGTGCCGGGCGCAGCGTCTACCGGGCGTTGCGTCACGGCGGTCCAGGCGGCCGCCTCGGTCCCGCCGCCGAGCAGGCCCTGTGCATCCAGAATGTCCGGCAGTCCTGAGGTATGTGCCAGCAACTGGCGCACCCGCACCCCGCTCCACGCGTCGGGCAGGTCGGCGAGATAGGCCGAGATAGGCGCATCCAGGTTCACCTTGCCTGCTTCGGCCAGCTGCATCATCGCCACCGCGGTGAATGACTTCGTCGCCGAGTTGAGCGGAAAACGCGTGGCGCGCGTGGTCGGCAGCTTGTTCTCGACATTGGCCAGTCCGTGGCTTTCGGACAGCACCACTTTCCCGTCCTGGACCACGGCGATCTGCAGCCCGGGAATACGCAGCGCATCCATGGTCTGGCCGATGAACTGCCGGGTCTGCTGGTTGGCGGTGTCCACGTTGCCGGCTTGGGCGTGCACGGCCAGCGGGAACAACAGGGCGACGATCATGATCACGCGACGGGTGGAACGCATGCGGTGGGTCCTTGGCGAGGCGGGCGCGATGCCACGGCGGAATGCGGCAGCTCGAAGGCTTGGATGCGGGCCGGGGCGAAAAGGTTTAAGGCCCACGGGCTGTCCACTGCGCCGCCTACCGTTCGTCGGCACCCTCCATCCGGCACTTGACGACACCTGTAGTCACTGGCACGGTAGCGACACGTGTAGTCATAGGGAGAGCGTCATGCGCGGCAAGACGATCGGGGACCAGGAACTGGCCCTGCTGCAGTACATCGCGGAACAGGACCGCCCCAGTGTCGGGGAGGTCGCCACCGGCTTCGGGGAGCCGCGCGGGCTGGCACGCTCGACCGTGCTGACCATGATGGAGCGCCTGCGCGCCAAGTCGTACCTGAGCCGCAAGCAGGTGGACGGTGTCTACCGCTATGCCACCACAAGCGGCCAGGACAGCGTGGTGCAGGGCGCCGTGGCCAGCTTCGTGGAGAAGACGCTGCAGGGCTCGGTCTCGCCGTTCGTGGCGTTCATGTCGCACAAGGTGGATGTCAGCGATCAGGAACTGGCCGAGCTGGAAGCGCTGGTCGCACAGTTGCAGTCACGCAAGCGGGAGGGCTGAGTCATGGACATGATGATGAGTGAAGTGCTGATGCGGCTGGGCTGGACCAGCCTACAGAGTGCGGTGCTGGATGCACAGGGCCTGCT
>DMZT01000134.1 GCA_003484865.1 Stenotrophomonas sp. | reverse complement strand
CATAGCGGAAGATCGCCCCCGCATCCGCGCGCGAGGTGGTCCAGCGCCACGGCCGGAACACCATCAGCAGCACCAGCGCCGAGAAGCCCACGCGCAGTGCGCTGGTGCCCTGCGCACCGATCAGCGGGAACAGCTGTTTGGCATACGAGGTGCCGACGGCCAGCGAGGTGACCGAGCCCAGCACGGCCAGGGCGGGAAAGAACGTAGAGAGGCGGGAGGTCGACATGCGCACAGGATATTGCGGATCGCCTGCCGACGCCGCCTTGCTGCTGGCCCTGACGGCGGCCTTGATGTGCCGCGCTCGGAAGGCGCTGAACGTTGCCCGGGCGGAGCTACCTGCGTCAGCGCGTGGCCGACAGCGCAGCATCGAACAATGCCGTCGCTTCCGTGATCGCGGCCCCGTGTGTGGCCTGCTTGTCGGCCGCCACCTGGCAGAGTGCGCCGACGCGCGTCTGGCCCAAAGCGGTGCAGCTGGACAGGAAGTCGTAGTGTCCCACCGCCGGCAAGGTGGTCAGCGTCGCCTTCGGAAGTGCCGAGGCAGCCACGTCGCTGTTGGTGGCCGGCGAGGCCACGGTGTCGGCTGCACCGACGATGATCGAGACCGGCGGCCTGACCTTCTCCAGTTCCTCCGGGGCGAAGGCCTGCACCATGGCCGGCGCAATCAGGAACACGGCGTCCACGCCTGGGATGGCGCGATCCTCACCGGCCTTGGCCACCCATGGGGCCAGTTCCGGTGTGTCTGCAGCCGCCATCCGGCGGGCAAGCGTCAGCGCCGGGTTCTCCGCCTGCGGGGCGCATACCCCATCGGCGGGATATGCGCGGCAGAACGCCAGCAGCCGCTTCACGTCCGGGCGTGCGCCCGCGGCGACCAGGGCAGTGAACCCGCCGGCCGAATAGCCCGCGATGCCCAACCGGGTGGCATCGATCTCCGCGGCCAGCACCGGGTCGGCCTGCACCGCGGCCAGCGCGGCAGCCAGGTCATCCACGCGGTTCCACATCAGGATGCTGGCGGCCTCGGTCATCGGGTCCACCCCGTTGTTGCCGGGATGATCCACTGCGATCACCACGTATCCGGCCCGCGCCATCGCGGTGCCGAACCAGCCCATCATCCGGGCACTGCCCCCGTTGCCGTGCGAGAGCAGCAGGACCGGCCAGCGGCCTTTGGCGATGGCGGCATCGGCGGCCGCCGTACCGACCTCGAACAAGGGCGCCCCCGGCGGGCCGATCGTCAGCGCGGTTTCCTGCGCATCGGGCTGGGCCGGATACCACACGGTGTAGCGCACGTTGTCGCGGTGGTCGGCATCGCGCACGGCCGCACTGGGCGTATGTGCAACGCCGTGCCGCTCGCCAACGGGCGGCACGGCCCCAGCGGCAAACAGGGGCAGGCACAGCGCCAGCAGCGCGGCACAACAACGGGCGGTCATTCGCATGGGTCAATCTCCTTGAGGTGCAACGTGTCGGCCAGCGGCAGCCAGATCTCCACCCCGCCGTGGCCGCTGCGGTCATCGAAGCGCGCGTCGTAGCGCTCCAGGTCCGGTGCGTCGGCCAGGGTCAGGCCGGACGCCGGCAGATAGTCATTCAACAGCCAGAACCAGGTGGAGCGGATCGCGGAAATGTGCCCGGCATGCCAGGCCACCAGATACTCGCGAGGCGCAATCGAGATCGCCTGCCAGCCAGCGGGCACGGGCGCAGAGGCAGGGATCTCCACGCCGGCGATGTAGTCAAAGCCGCCGTCAGCGTCATTGTTGCCGCACACGCCGTAGGCGATCTGCGCGCCCAACCCATGCGCCTCGTCCAGGCGCTGCCATTGCGAAGGAATCGATGCGACGGTCGCGGCGGTATGGCGTGCACCGATGCCGGCCACGCGCAGGGCACCGCGGTGCGCGCGATGGGGTTCGATCGTGCAGGGTGTCGAGGGATCGATCAGCTTCAATGCCTCGACCAACACCATGCCGGCCAGCCCCTGCTCGCGCACCTGCTCGGGCGAACGTCCAAACTGCTCGGAAAATGCGCGGGTAAAGGCCGCGTGTGAGGCGTAGCCGGCAGCAATGGCCACCTCGAGAATGCCATCGGCCCCGGCCGCCAGCTGGTGCGCGGCGTGGGTCAGCCGGCGGCCTCGCAGATAGCGCACCACCGAGGTCCCGGTGCTGAGCTGGAACAGCCGCGAGAGATGGAACGGCGACAGCCCCACCACGCCGGCGATATCGGCCAGCGACGGGTTTTCAGCGAAGTGGCTTTCGATGTACCACAGGGCCCTGCGTGCCGCACCCATACCGCCAGATCCATGCCGATGAACGGGACCGCAGCGTAACCCAGCGCGCGCCGCGCCATTTGATCGTTCTTGCTGTCCGCTGCAACGCGCCGCGCCTGTTGTCTCAGCCTCTCACCGCCGCTTCGATGGCCGCCACGTCGATCCTGCGCATGGTCATCATCGCCTCGAACGCACGCCGGGCCACGGCGGGGTCCTTGCTGGTCACCGCGTCGGTCAATACCCGCGGGGTGATCTGCCAGGACAGGCCCCACTTGTCGCGGCACCAGCCGCAGGCGCTTTCCTCGCCGCCGTTGCCGACGATCGCGTTCCAGAGCCGGTCGGTCTCGGCCTGGTCATCGGTCGCGATCTGGAAGGAGAAGGCTTCGCTGTGCTTGAACGCCGGTCCGCCGTTGAGCCCGAGGCAGGGAATGCCGGCGACGGTGAAATCGACGGTGAGTACGTCCCCCTGCTTGCCGGAGGGGAAGTCGCCCGGTGCGTGATGCACCGCGTGCACCGCGCTGTCCGGGAAGGTGGCGGCGTAGAAGGTGGCGGCGTCCAGCGCGGTACCGTCGAACCAGAGGCAGATCGTATTCTTGCTGACCATGGGCATCTCCTGCAGCGGAGGAAGGCGGCCTGGCCTGCGCGGGGCCGCCGAATCGCGCGGAGGCTCAGGCTGTCCACCCAGCGCAGGCTCAGGGTAGCGACGGGGCTGTTAACCCAG
>DMZT01000009.1:2482-2628 GCA_003484865.1 Stenotrophomonas sp. | reverse complement strand
GTGGATCTGGACAAGGTGGAGGTCAAGGCGACCTACCGCGAAAGCCTGCAGCAATCCCTGGATGAAAAGCGCTACAGCGTCGAGCAGGTCGATGCGATCTACGCCGAAGACATCGGCAAGTTCCCCGATCTGAACCTGGCCGAGTC
>DMZT01000009.1:0-2268 GCA_003484865.1 Stenotrophomonas sp. | reverse complement strand
ATCTGAACCTGGCCGAGTCGATGCAGCGCATCGCCGGCGTCTCGATCGATCGCGAAGGCGGTGAAGGCCAGCAGATCTCCGTGCGCGGCCTGGGCTCGGATTTCACCCGCGTGCGCATCAACGGTCTGGAAGCGCTATCCACCGCCGGCAGCGGTACCACCGGCGTCAACCGCAGCCGCGGCTTCGACTTCAATACCTTCGCCTCGGAGCTGTTCAGCCGGGTCAAGATCAACAAGACCCAGTCGGCGCAGACCGATGAGGGCTCGCTCGGCGCCACCGTCGATCTTCGCGGCTCGCGCCCGTTCGATTTCGAGGGCTTCCAGGCCTCGCTCGGCGGCCAGTACGGCTTCAACGAGCTGTCCAGGAACAAGGACCCGCGCATCTCCGGGCTGATCAGCAACACTTGGGCCGACGGCCGGGTCGGCGCGCTGATGTCGGTGGCCTACAGCAAGCGCACCATCTTCGAAGAAGGCTACAACCCGGTCCGCTGGGAGCACGGCAACTACCGCAACTCCAACCAGAGCACCGCGGCCAACAACGGCACCTACGGCTTCTGCAGCCCGGCTGGTTACGACCCGCAGACCCCGCGCAATCCGCTGGCCAATGAAACCGCCGCCGGTGTCGGCAGCGCCGCCAACCAGGCGCGCAGCAACGGCTGGGGCAGCTACGGCATCGATGCGACCCACTGCGGCCCCGGCCTGGATCGCCCGGCCGCGACCGCCGAGAACATCGCCGCGTACGAGACCGCGACCAACGCCTGGATCCCGCGTTACCCGCGTTACATCCGCACCGAACATGAGATCGAGCGCCTGGGTGTCACCGGCGCGCTGCAGTTCAAGGTCAGCGACGACACGCAGTTGAACCTGGACATGCTGTACTCCAAGCTCGACAAGAATGTGCGCGAAGATTCGATCGGTGCCAACCTGCACCGCACCGCGCAGTACGGCGGCAAGACCCAGATCGTGGTCCGCGAGGCGCAGGCCGATGAACAGAACCGCCTGACCTACGGCGTGTTCGACAACGTCGACTTCCGCACCGAATCCACCGCGATCGAAGAGAGCACCGAATTCAAGCAGTTCAGCCTGAACCTGGAACATCGCTTCAACGACGCGGTGCGCCTGGATGCGGTGATCGGCCACTCCGAGTCGAACTATGAGCGGCCGGTCTTCTCGATGGTCAGCTTCGACAACAGCAACCTGGATGGCTTCGTGCTGGACATGCGCAACGGCAAGGTGCCGGCGATGTCCTTCCCGTTCGATCTCAACGCCGTGGACAACTGGAAGTGGCTGGGCTACGGCAGCACGCCGGTCAATGCCAACGGTACCGCGCGCGGCGGCAACATCAGCGAAGTGCGCTTGAACCCGCAGTACGTCGACAATGCCTTCGATACGGCCAAGGTCGACCTCACGTTCAACATCAACCCCACCTTCACCCTGCGCGGCGGTCTGGCCTACAAGGACTACGACATGAGCACGCAGGAGTACCGCAACATCAGCTACGGGCGCCTCTCCCAGGCGCTGCCGGCCGGTGTGGGCGTGGGTGACCTGAGCAACACCCTGAGCGGCTTCGGCAAGGGCATGGACGGCAACCTGCCCAACGCCTGGCTGGTGCCGGACTTCAACCAGATCGCCAAGCTGCTGGACATCTACTGCAACTGCAACACCGGCACGCTCGGCGGTGACTACCGCCTGGCCAGCGTCGGTCACTTCGGCGCATCGAACAACAACTTCGACGTCAACGAAAAAAGCTACGGCAGCTACCTGCAGCTGGACTTCAACACCGACCTGCTGGGCCGCGCGTTCCGCGGCAACCTGGGCGTGCGCTACGTGCAGACCCGCATCACCGCCGATGGCTATGCGCCGTGCACCGCCGCCAACGCCAACGATCTGTCCTCGGCCTGCGAACCGTTCTTCGGGGTGGCCAGCGCCACCGCCGATCCCGGCGAGCGCCTGCAGGTCGGCACCCGGGTCGGCCACAAGTACGACGACTGGCTGCCTTCGTTGAACCTGGCGTGGGACCTGAGCGATACCTTCGTGCTGCGCTTCGGCGCGGCCAAGACCATGGCCCGCCCGACCCTGTCCAACCTGTCGCCGAGCGTCAGCGGTGGCCCCACCGCGTACTTCGATGACGATCGCAGCTACTCGATCAACCTGGGCAACCCCAAGCTGGATCCGTTCCGCTCGACCAACTACGACCTGAGCGCGGAGTGGTACTTCGACGAAGGCGCACTGCTGTCGGCCGCGGTGTTCTACAAGGACATCGAGAGCT
>DMZT01000008.1 GCA_003484865.1 Stenotrophomonas sp. | reverse complement strand
CCTCGGCCTGCGCCATCGCCACCACACGACACTGGCTGCCACGCATCGGGGCGCGCCCGCTGTTGACGGCCGGCATGGGATGCCAGGCGGTCGGCATCGCGCTGTTGATCGGCATACAGGCCAGCCAGCCGTGTCTGCCGGTGCTGGCCTTCGCACTGATGGGCCTGGGCGGGAGCCTGTGCAGCAGCAGCGCACAGACGCTCGCGTTCCAGAGGCTGGCGGACGCGGAGCTGCTGCCGGGCAGTGCGCTGTGGAATCTCAACCGTCAACTCAGTTTCTGTCTGGCCGCCGCGCTGCTGGCCTGTGTGCTGGCAGTGCTGTCGTCCGTGCTGCCAGCGCACGCGTTCCCGCTCACCCTGATGCTGGCGGCGGCCATGAGCCTGCTGCCGATGCTTCTGCTATGGCGCCTGCCGGCGTCTTCCCTTGCCTTGAGAACCTCCCCATGAATGACACGCTTGCCTTCAACGAGATCCATGACCTGCATGTGCTGATCGAAGACTGGTTCACCGGGCGCTCGCCGGTGGCTGCGTTGCACACACTGCTGGCCCACTTCAGCGAGGACTTCAGCATGGTCGGGATCCGTGGCGTCCGCCTGGACACGCCCGCGCTGGCCGGCTTCTTCGCCGCCGCCCATGGCAGCCGGCCCGGGTTGCGGATCACGGTCGATGCACTGCAGTACCTGCCGCTCGCGCCAGCCGCCTGCGCGGTGCGCTATCGCGAGGATCAGATCGGTGCGGATGGCACCGGCCATCGACGTGAGGCCTTGGCTGTCCTCGTGAGCCGCCCGGACGGCACGCTGCGCTGGCAGGCTTTGCACGAAACGGTGGTTGGCAGCTGAATGCGCGAAACGGCCACGGAACAGGCCGATCGGCATCTACCGGGGCCGCGCCTGCGGCGCTAGGCTGCGGGAGTTGCCATCACTGCCGGGAGAGCCCCATGCGTGTGCGTGTATTGCCAGTTGCGTTGTTGAGTCTGATGGTTGCGGCCAGTGTGTCGGCGCAGACCTCGCCGATGACCCCGGACATTCCCGCCAAGGGCTTCGTGACGCCCACGGCGCAGGACAACTACGACAAGCGCGTGGTGATGGTGCCGATGCGTGACGGAACGAAACTCTACACGGTGATCGTGGTGCCCAAGGGCGCCAGGAATGCGCCGATCCTGCTGACCCGTACCCCGTACGATGCCGCCAACCGTGCCAAGCGCATGGATTCGCCGAACATGCGCGACATCCTGCCGCAGGGGGATGAGGCGTTCGTTGATGGCGGTTACATCCGGGTGTTCCAGGACATCCGCGGCAAGTACGGCTCCGAGGGCGATTATGTGATGACCCGGCCGCTGCGCGGGCCGCTCAACACCACGAAGGTGGACCACGCGACCGACGCATGGGACACCATCGATTGGCTGGTCAAGCATGTGCCCGAAAGCAACGGCAAGGTCGGCATGCTGGGCTCGTCCTATGAGGGTTTCACCGTGGTGATGGCGCTGACCAACCCGCACCCGGCATTGAAGGTGGCCGCGCCGCAGAGCCCGATGATCGATGGCTGGATGGGCGATGACTGGCTCAACTACGGTGCGTTCCGGCAGGTCAATTTCGGCTATTTCACCGGTCAGCTGGCCAAGCGCGGCAAGGGGCCGTCGATTCCCAGCGTGGGCTACGACGACTACACGACCTTCCTGCGCGCCGGCTCGGCCGGGGACTACGCCAAGGCCAATGGCCTGGATCAGTTGCCGTGGTGGCACAAGCTGATCGAACACCCGGCCTACGACGCGTTCTGGCAGGAGCAGGCGCTGGACGCGCGCATGGCCAAGACCGAGTTGAAGGTACCCACCATGTGGCTGCAGGGGCTGTGGGACCAGGAAGACATGTGGGGCGCGGTGCACAGCTATGCGGCGATGGAGCCGCGTGACACCGGCAACACACTTAACTATCTGGTGATGGGGCCGTGGCGGCACAGCCAGGTCAACTACGACGGCAGCAGCCTGGGGCCGTTGAAGTTCGACGGCGACACCGCGCTGCAGTTCCGCCGCGATGTGCTCAAGCCGTTCTTCGATCAGTACCTCGTGGATGGCGCGCCCAAGGCGCAGACGCCGCCGGTACTGATCTACAACACCGGCGAAAACCAGTGGGACAAGCTGCAGCAGTGGCCGCGCAGCGTGGCCCAATCCAGGCCGCTGTATCTGCGCGCGGGCGGCAAGCTGTCCTTCGAAGCACCGCAGGCGGGAGAGGCGACGTTCGAGGCGTATGTGTCCGATCCAGCCAAGCCGGTGCCGTTCGTGCCGCGCCCGGTGCGGTTCGCTGACCGCGATATGTGGACGAGCTGGTTGGTGAAGGATCAGCGCTTCGTGGACGGCCGGCCGGACGTGCTGACCTTCGTCAGTGAGCCCTTGACCGAGCCGCTGCGGATCGGTGGTGCGCCGCAGGTCAATCTGCAGGCGGCGACGAGTGGCAGCGACAGCGACTGGGTGGTGAAGCTGATCGATGTGTATCCCGACCAGACGCCGTCGACGCCCGAGATGGGCGGGTACGAGCTGTCGGTCTCGATGGCGATCTTCCGTGGCCGGTACCGCGAGAGCTTCAGCGACCCGAAGGCGATCGCGAGCAACCAGGTGCTGGACTATAGATTCGGCCTGCCAACGGTGAACCATGTGTTCCAGCCGGGCCATCGGGTGATGGTGCAGGTGCAGTCGAGCCTGTTCCCGCTGTATGACCGCAATCCGCAGACGTTCGTGCCGAATATCTACCTGGCCAAGCCGGGCGATTACCAGAAGGCGACGCAGCAGATCTGGCACGCGCCGCAGCAGGCCAGTTTCATTTCATTGCCGGTGTACTGAGCGGACACAGCCTGCTTTCCCACGCGGCTGCGCTGGCACGCCGCGTGCGGGGACGCTCCGGTTGCATTGCATCGTCCGTGGACAGGCGGTAGCGTGCAGCTCCGCTTTCCCTGATGTGACCGATGAAAAGGATGTTCGTGGTCGGCGCGCTGATGTCGCTGGCAGGCGGCGCGCCCGCGCAGTCGTTCACCGTGCTGGGCAACAGTTTCGGCGCCGAGGCGCTGGTGTCCGTCGATGGCCGTCTGCTGGTGCCCCCCAATGGTGCGCGCAT